>CAKRCJ010000023.1 GCA_934307185.1 uncultured Roseburia sp. | reverse complement strand
AAGACACTGGCGGCACAGCTTTATGGGGAATTTAAAGAGTTTTTCCCGGAGAATGCGGTAGAGTATTTTGTCTCCTATTATGATTATTATCAGCCGGAAGCATATGTACCGCAGACGGATACTTACATTGCGAAAGATTCCGCAATCAACGAGGAGATAGACAAACTGCGGCTATCTGCCACGGCAGCGTTGGTAGAGCGGAAAGATGTTATCGTTATTGCATCTGTTTCCTGTATTTATGGCTTGGGCAGCCCGGAAGATTACCTTGGTATGATGGTATCGCTGCGTCCCGGTATGGAAAAGGACAGGGATGAGGTTATCCGTGCTTTGGTAGATATTCAGTATACAAGAAATGATATGGATTTCCACCGTGGTACGTTCCGTGTGAGAGGGGATACTATAGAAATTTTTCCGGCAAACTACAGTGATACGGCAATACGGATAGAATTTTTCGGAGATGAAATTGACCGTATTACAGAGATTGATGTACTGACTGGGGAAGTGAAGTGTAGTCTGGAGCATTTTGCAGTTTTTCCGGCTTCCCACTATGTAGTTCCGATGGAGAAAATCCAGAAAGCGTGTGTGAACATTGAAGCGGAGTTAGAAGAGCGGGTAAAGTATTTTAAAGGTGAGGATAAGCTGTTAGAGGCACAGCGGATCGCAGAGAGGACAAATTTTGATATCGAGATGTTAAAAGAAACCGGCTTCTGCAGTGGAATTGAGAATTATTCGAGACACCTGGCAGGGCTTCCGGCAGGGGCAACACCGCATACATTAATGGATTATTTTAAAGATGATTTTCTTATTATAGTAGATGAATCGCATATCACCATTCCACAGATTGGAGGTATGTATGCGGGAGACCAGTCGAGAAAGTCAACGCTTGTAGATTATGGTTTCAGGCTTCCGTCTGCAAAAGACAACAGGCCTTTGAATTTTGAAGAATTTGAAAGCAAAATCGACCAGATGCTTTTTGTTTCTGCAACGCCGAATACGTATGAAGAGGAACATGAGCTGCTCCGTGCAGAGCAGATTATAAGACCGACCGGCCTTCTTGACCCGGAGGTGGTTGTACGTCCGGTGGAGGGACAGATTGATGATTTGATTAGCGAAGTCAATAAAGAGACGGCGAAGAAGAATAAAGTATTGATTACAACTCTGACCAAAAGAATGGCAGAAGATTTGACAGACTACATGAAAGAGCTTGGAATTCGAGTGAAATATCTGCACTCTGATATTGATACATTAGAGCGCGCAGAGATTATCCGTGATCTGCGGTTAGACGTATTTGATGTGTTAGTTGGAATTAACCTTTTGAGGGAAGGTCTTGATATTCCGGAGATTACGCTGGTTGCGATTTTAGATGCGGACAAAGAAGGATTTTTACGTTCCGAGACATCACTTATCCAGACGATTGGACGTGCGGCGCGTAACAGCGAAGGACACGTTATTATGTATGCAGACAAGATTACCGAGTCCATGCGGAATGCGATTAATGAGACAGAACGCCGTCGGAAAATCCAGCAGGAATATAATAAGGAACATAATATCACACCAAAGACAATTCAGAAGTCTGTCCGTGAATTAATCAGTGTATCGAAAAAGGTTGCAAAAGAAGAATTAAACTTCAGGAAAGATCCGGAGTCCATGAACAAGGAAGAACTTACAAAGCTGATTGCGGATATTCAGAAGAAGATGAAGAAGGCGGCAGCAGATTTGAACTTCGAGGCAGCGGCAGAATACAGAGACCAGATGATACAGTTAAAAACTATGTTAGAGAATTTGTAAAGCTAAATTGTATCATAATAAGAAATACAGGATAGCAGTTTGAAATCCAAAGCACAGAAAGGTATGGCATTTTTATGAAAACATCAGAGAACCGTAAATATATTAAAATACGCGGTGCAAATGAACATAATTTGAAAAATATTGATGTGGATATTCCAAGAGATGAATTTGTTGTATTGACCGGTTTATCCGGTTCCGGAAAGTCGTCTCTTGCATTTGATACGATATATGCAGAGGGACAGAGAAGATATATGGAATCGCTATCTTCCTATGCGAGACAGTTCTTAGGACAGATGGAAAAACCAAATGTGGAAAAAATCGAAGGACTTTCCCCGGCAATTTCCATTGACCAGAAATCAACCAACCGTAATCCACGTTCCACCGTTGGAACAGTGACAGAAATTTATGATTATTTCCGTTTATTATATGCACGAATTGGAACCCCGCATTGCCCGAAATGTGGAAAAGAAATTAAAAAGCAGACAGTAGACCAGATGGTAGACCAGATTATGGAGCTGCCGGAGCGCACAAAGATACAGCTTTTGGCACCGGTTGTCAGGGGACGTAAAGGAGAACACCAGAAGTTTTTTGAGCAGGCAAAGAAAAGCGGTTATGTCCGTGTCGTTGTAGATGGCAATCTTTACGAATTATCGGAAGAGATTAAATTAGAGAAAAATAAAAAACACAACATTGAGATCGTGGTAGACCGCCTGATGGTAAAGCCGGGCATTGAAAAGCGTCTGACAGACTCCATTGAGAATGTATTGCAGCTTGCAGACGGGTTGATGATTGTCGATGTTATTGATGGAGAGCCAATCCAGTTTTCGGAAAGCTTTTCCTGTCCGGACTGCGGCATCAGTATTGATGAGGTGGAGCCGAGAAGCTTTTCCTTTAACAATCCGTTTGGTGCCTGCCCGACATGTTTCGGACTTGGTTATAAGATGGAATTTGATATTGACCTCATGATACCGGATAAGAAATTAAGTATTTCCGAGGGGGCAATCCAGGTGATGGGCTGGCAGTCCTGCACGGATAAGAACAGCTTTACCTATGCGATTTTAAAGGCTCTGACCGAAGAGTACCATTTTTCACTTGATACACCGTTTGAACAGTATCCGAAAGAAATCAAAGATGTCATTATTCACGGAACGAACGGAAAAGAGTTAAAGGTTCATTATAAAGGGCAGCGTGGAGAAGGCGTGTATGATGTTGCTTTTGAAGGACTCATCCGCAATGTCCAGAGAAAGTACAGGGAGACTGGTTCTGAAATCATGAAAGCAGAGTATGAGCAGTTTATGCGCATTACGCCGTGTGAGGCATGCCACGGACAGCGTCTGAAACCGGAATCTTTGGCAGTGACAGTTGCAGGCAAAAATATTTATGAGATGACTTCCATGTCTGTGAAGAATTTGAAAACTTTTGTTGACAATATGGAACTGACAAAACAGCAGCATCTTATCGGAGACCAGATTTTGAAAGAAATCCGTGCAAGGGTTGGATTTTTGAATGAAGTCGGATTAGATTATCTGTCATTGTCGAGAGCGACGGGAACATTATCCGGAGGAGAGGCGCAGCGAATTCGTCTTGCGACACAGATTGGTTCCGGTCTTGTCGGAGTTGCCTATATTTTAGATGAGCCGTCTATCGGGCTTCACCAGAGGGATAACGATAAACTGTTAGGAGCGCTGATGAATTTGCGTGATATAGGAAATACGCTCATTGTTGTGGAGCATGACGAGGATACGATGCGCGCGGCAGATTATATTGTGGATATCGGACCAGGAGCAGGCTCTCACGGTGGACAGGTCGTTGCCTGCGGAACAGCGGAAGAAATTATGAAAAATCCAGCCTCTATTACCGGAGCCTATTTAAGTGGAAAGATTAAAATCCCGGTTCCGGCTGAGCGGAGAAAACCGACTGGATTTATCACAGTAAAAGGTGCACGGGAGAACAATCTGAAAAATATTGATGTGGATATTCCACTTGGGGTTATGACCTGTATTACCGGTGTCTCCGGTTCGGGAAAAAGCTCCCTGACGAATGAAATTCTGTATAAACATCTTGCAAGGGATTTAAACCGCGCCAGATGTATTCCGGGGGAACATGATGATATTCTTGGATTAGAGCAGCTAGACAAAGTGATTGACATTGACCAGTCCCCGATTGGAAGAACACCGCGTTCCAATCCGGCAACTTATACCGGAGTGTTTGATATGATTCGTGACCTGTTTGCCGGAACACCGGATGCAAAGGCAAAAGGTTATAAAAAAGGACGTTTCAGCTTTAATGTAAAAGGCGGACGCTGCGAGGCATGCTCCGGAGACGGAATTATAAAGATTGAGATGCACTTTTTGCCGGATGTGTATGTTCCATGTGAGGTATGTGAGGGAAAAAGGTATAACAGAGAGACTCTCGAAGTAAAATATAAAGGAAAAAGCATTTATGATGTTTTGGATATGACCGTAGAGGAAGCACTGGAATTTTTTAGAAATGTACCATCTATTGAACGCAAAATCCAGACGTTATATGATGTGGGACTTTCTTATGTGAAGCTTGGACAGCCGTCTACAGAGTTATCCGGTGGAGAGGCACAGCGGATTAAGCTTGCGACAGAACTAAGCAAGAGAAGTACAGGAAAAACGATTTATATTTTAGACGAACCGACAACCGGACTTCATTTTGCAGATGTGCATAAGCTTATCGAGATTTTACGAAGACTTTCCGATGGCGGCAATACCGTAGTTGTCATTGAGCATAATCTTGATGTGATAAAAACAGCCGATTATATTATTGACATGGGACCGGAAGGCGGAGACGGTGGCGGAACTGTGGTTGCAACCGGAACACCGGAGGAGATCGCAAAGGTAAAAAAATCCTATACTGGACAGTATGTAAAAAAATATCTTCAGAAGAAATAAAAAAAGCACCCTGAATGGGTGCTTTAAATTTCGGGGAGTGCTTCCCGGATACCGAAATATCCGGAAAGCATGAGTTATGAAAAATTATATTAGCCGACTTCAAAAGTCATATTAGCTAGTACATTATGTAATATAAAATATAAATGTGACGATTTTGTGATGAAAAAATGAAAAAATCATAATAAAAATTAAAATATTAAAAAAATCTTATTTTTCTGAGAAATTGCGTATTTTTAGAAAAAAAACTTTGAAAAATCTAAGTTTTTGTATATAATAAGACTGAATATGTAAAAATATGATTGAATGAAGTTTTACGCCATTTTTGATAAAACGTTTTTCCATGCTTTTTTTCATGGAAAATATTGACATAAATAGCAATCAATTCCAGAAAGGGGAACATCGCAAATATGATGAGCACAGATATTGGTATCGATTTGGGTACCGCCAGTATATTAGTATATATTAAAGGCAAAGGAGTTGTGTTAAAAGAACCATCCGTAGTTGCCTTTGACCGCGATACAAATAAGATTAAAGCAATCGGAGAAGAAGCACGGCTGATGCTTGGAAGAACACCGGGGAACATCGTTGCAGTCAGACCGTTAAGACAGGGTGTTATTTCTGATTATACGGTAACTGAGAAGATGATTAAGTATTTTATTCAGAAAGCACTTGGCAAGAAGACCTTCCGTAAGCCGAGAATAAGCGTCTGCGTACCAAGCGGGGTAACAGAGGTTGAGAAGAAAGCCGTTGAAGATGCAACTTATCAGGCAGGTGCAAGAGAAGTTTCTATTATAGAGGAGCCAATTGCAGCAGCAATCGGCGCAGGAATTGATATTGCAAGACCTTGTGGTAATATGATTGTAGATATTGGCGGTGGTACAGCAGATATTGCAGTCATTTCTTTGGGTGGCTCTGTTGTAAGCACATCCGTTAAGATTGCCGGTGATGATTTTGATGAGGCAATCGTCCGTTACATGAGAAAGAAACACAATCTTTTAATCGGTGAGAGAACTGCAGAAGATATTAAGATTAAGATAGGAAGCTGTTTTCCACTTGCACAGGCCGAGACAATGGATGTGCGTGGACGTAATCTTGTAACAGGTCTGCCAAAGACCGTGACAGTATCTTCCGAGGAGACAGAGGAAGCGCTCCGCGAACCGACTTTACAGATTGTAGAAGCAGTTCATTCCGTATTAGAGAAGACACCACCGGAGTTAGCAGCAGACGTTGCAGACCGTGGCATCGTTCTGACAGGCGGTGGCGCTTTGTTACGCGGTTTGGAAGAATTGATTGAAGACCGCACAGGAATTAATACCATGACAGCAGAAGACCCAATGACCTGTGTGGCAATCGGAACAGGAAAATATGTGGAATTTTTATCTGGAAAACGTGATGACAATTAATGTTTTGTCATGTACAAAGGAGTAATACATGATTAAAGGATTATATACAGCCTACACAGGTATGGTGAATGAGCAGAACCGGTTAGATGTTCTTACGAATAACCTGGCAAATGCAGACACAAATGGATACAAAAAAGAAGGAACAACTTCCAAGACATTTGCAGATGAGCTTGCAATTAAAATTAAAGATACGTCCAGTTATGGCTTAAATAAGCGGCTTGGGACAATCAGCATGGGAGTAGAGCTTGGTGAGACATATACAGACTATTCACAGGGCAGTATGAAAGTGACTGATAATGAGACGGATGTAGCATTAGATGGAAATGGCTTTTTTGCAATTGCTTATACGAATAAAGATGGAGAGACATCTGTAAAGTATACAAGAGATGGTGCATTTGTTGTTAATACACAGGGATACCTTGTGACAAAAGACGGCGATTATGTATTAGACCAGAATGGGGCATTAAATACAGACCCAAACAGCAGAATTCAGTTAGACCCGAATGCAAAAATTACAATTGATGAGCTTGGCAACATTTATCAGAATGATGCACAGGTGGCAAGCATCGGTGTGGTAGATATTGATGATTATAATTATATTGCAAAATATGGTGAAAATTTATACGATTTAGAACAGGGCGGACAGATTACAGCCTCTGATGCAAAAGTGATGCAGGGGTGTATTGAAGGTTCGAATGTCAATGTTGTGGATGAGATGGTGAAGATGATTACAGTTGCCAGGGCATTCCAGGCAGGACAGAAAGTAATCAATACAGTAGATGAGACACTTGATAAAACCGTAAACCAGGTTGGAAAAGTATAATGACAGGCAACTGGAGGTAATGTAAGTTATGATGAGAGCACTTTATACTGCTGCGACCGGAATGAGAGCACAGCAGACAAATGTAGATAATATTTCTAATAACATTGCCAATGTAAATACGACGGCATATAAGACACAGAAGACAGAATTTAAGTCTTTACTATATCAGACCATTCAGACAAGAACAACGACAGCTAACGGCGAGGAAAAACCTGTTCCGGCACAGGTTGGGCTTGGTACGCGTGTCGCATCGAATACAACAATTTATACACAGGGTTCTTTATTAGAGAATGACAGCAAATCTGCACTTGCAATTGAGGGAGATGGATTTTTCCAGGTTCGTGGTGCGGATGGTACGGATTACTATACAAGAAATGGTAATTTTACATGGAGTATCGGAACAAATGGCCTGACACTTTCTAATTCAGACGGATATCCGGTTTTAGATTCGACGGGAAAATCGATTATCATTCCAAATGGAGTCAGTGAAACAGAAGTAGAGATTACATCAGATGGACAGGTTGGTTATATCGCAAATAATGGAACATTTGTAGATTTAAATCAGAGAATAGGTCTATATCAGTTTAACAATCCAACTGGATTAGACCAGGTTGGGTCTAACCTGTTAAGAGAAACAACCGCATCCGGTGCGCCTTTAAATGAAGCGACAACTGCTGGGCTTACAGCAAGTAAAGTTCATCAGGGATACCTTGAAGGCTCCAATGTCCAGGTCGCAGATGAGATGGTAAATCTGATTACCGCACAACGTGCATATCAGCTCAATTCTAAGGCAATTACAACTTCGGATGATATGTTAGAGCAGGCAAACAATCTGAAACGATAGATGTTCACAGGTAGTCTGAAACAGTAGTTTAAATGGTAACACAAAAACAAACAGGTTTACATAAAGATTACAGGAGAAATCAATATGAGTATGTCGATTGATAACATGGCATCGTTGCTTAATACGACAAATACAGATGCAACATCCAATTATAATGCCAATGCATTGAAAAAGTCATTAAACAGTGTTTCGTCTGATACAACAGAAGATGAGCTGATGCAGGTCTGCAAGGATTTTGAATCTTACTTTGTGGAAGAAGTGATAAAAGAAATCAAAGAGAATATGCTTCCGGATGACGACGATAAAGATGCATCCCTTTCTACAATGACTGATTATTCGATGGACTTTGCGGTGGAGAAGATTGCAGATGAAGTAGTGGATCAGGTAGGAACTAATTTTACACAGTCATTATATGAGCAGATGAAGCGTAATTACAATATTGATTAAGGGTAAAGGGGCTGCCACGCTAAGAGAGAAAGTTCGTTAGTGTGACAGCCCATATTTTGTTTATAAGAAAAAATTCCCATGGAGAACAGAAACTGATAAAAGGGGAGTAAAATGGAAAAGCTGACAGGATATGTGGAACATATTATTTTTCGAAATGCAGATAATGGATATACAGTTTTAAATCTGGTAAGCGGTGATGAAGAAATTACATGCGTAGGTATATTTTCCGCAATTGCAGAGGGAGAAAATATTGAAGCCACGGGGGATTATACCGACCATCCGACTTATGGGACGCAGTTTAAAGTGGAAAGCTTTGAGGAAAAAGCACCAGAGGACGAGGAAGCCATTGAGCGTTATCTTGGTTCAGGTGCAATTAAGGGAATAGGAATTGCAATGGCAGCGCGTATTGTGAGACGTTTTAAGGAGGATACGTTCCGTATTATTGAGGAGGAGCCGGAACGGCTTGCAGAGATAAAAGGAATAAGTGAACGCAAAGCGATGGAGATTGCCAGTCAGGTGAATGAAAAAAGAGATTTGCGGCAGGCAATGATTTTTTTGCAGCAGTTTGGAATTACAATGAATCTTGCGGTAAAAATATATAATAAATACGGACAGGAAGTATATGAGATTTTAAAAGAAAATCCATATCGTATCGCAGATGATATTGAGGGTGTAGGCTTTAAAACAGCGGATGATATTGCGGCAAAGGCAGGAATAAGAACAGACTCAGATTTCCGTGTGAAGAGTGGTATTTTGTATACACTTTTACAGGCATCGGGGGAAGGACATACTTTTCTGCCAAAAGACGAGCTTACAGTAAAAGCCGCAGAACTGTTAGGAATTGATACGGAAATCATTGATAAAAATTATATGGACCTTGCGATTGAACGTAAAATCGTCATAAAACAGTCCGGGGAACAGACGCAGATTTATGCGGCATCCTTCTATTATATGGAAGCAAATGCAGCCACCATGTTAAAACAGCTTAATATAAAATATGATGTAGCAGATGCGGAAATCGAACAGAGAATTCATAACATTGAAAAAAAGACCGGTATGCAGTTAGACGAGCATCAGATGTTAGCCGTAAAAGAGGCGGTCCGCAATGGTCTGCTTGTTATCACAGGGGGACCGGGTACCGGTAAAACGACAACGATAAATACCATTATCCGTTATTTTGAGATGGAGGGAATGGACATTTTTCTTGCCGCACCTACCGGGCGGGCTGCAAAAAGAATGAGTGAGACGACCGGGTTTGAAGCAAGAACCATTCACCGTATGCTTGAACTTAATGGCGGAATGGAAGGAAGTGCCGGGTTTGAACGGAACGAAACCAATCCGTTAGAGACGGATGTTATTATTATTGATGAAATGTCGATGGTTGACATAACACTTATGAACTCTCTGTTAAAAGCGGTTGCAGCGGGAACCAGACTGATATTGGTCGGGGATATTAACCAGCTTCCAAGTGTCAGACCGGGAAGCGTGTTAAAAGATATTATTGAGTCAAAAACCTGTAACGTCGTAATGCTCACGAAGATTTTCCGGCAGGCTTCCACAAGTGATATTATTGTCAATGCACATAAAATCAATCGTGGAGAGGAAGTGTCCTTAGATAATAAAAGCATGGATTTCTTTTTCTTAAAGCGGTACGAGGCAGATATTATTATTAATGTTGTGCTGCAATTGGTAAAACAGAAATTACCAAAGTTTGTAGATGCAACACCGTATGATATCCAGGTGCTCACCCCAATGAGAAAAGGACTGCTTGGAGTGGAACGTTTAAATGGAATTTTACAGCAATACTTAAATCCGCCGGCGAAGGACAAACGCGAAAAAGAGCACGGTGATATGATTTTCCGCGAAGGGGACAAAGTCATGCAGACAAAGAACAATTACCAGCTTGAGTGGGAAATCAGTACGAAATTCGGACTGACGGTGGATAAAGGCATGGGAATTTTCAATGGGGATATGGGAATTGTCACGGAAATCAATGATTTTGCGGAAACAATGACCGTGGAATTTGACGAGGGAAGAAAAGTAGAATATTCTTTCAAACTGTTGGATGAATTGGAGCTGGCATATGCGATTACCATTCATAAATCGCAGGGAAGCGAATATCCGGCGGTTGTCATTCCACTTTTAAACGGGCCGTCCATGCTTATGAACCGCAATCTTATCTACACAGCAGTTACAAGGGCGAGAAAATGTGTCACACTTGTGGGAAATGATATGACATTTAACCAGATGATACGCAATACATCACAACAGAAGCGTTACAGTGGATTATGTGACAGACTGCGCGAAAGCAATGAGTTAGAATAGATGTATATTTTTATCATAAAATCTTAAGAAAACCTTTATGGTTAAAAACCAAAAAAAGTGTTAGGATGGGAAATGGAGAGATTTTGGAAAGGTTTTTATGAAGCTAAAAGAAGATATACTGAACGTGTTTTTTCCGCCCAGATGCCCTGTCTGCGACGGAGTGATGCAGTTAGAAAGTGATATCTGCCCGGATTGCAGGAAAAAAGTGAACGTTATCAAAGAACCTGCCTGTATGAAATGTGGAAAACAATTGGAAAATGAACGCACAGAATTCTGCTCAGACTGCAGAAAAAAGAGACACTACTTTTCCCAGGGGAAGGCTGTGTTTGTTTACGAAGGCGGGATAAGGCAGTCAATGTACCGGTTTAAATATAGCAATAAGCGGGAATATGCTTCTTTTTATGCAAAAGAGGCGGTAAAAAATTATGGAGAATGGATAAAAAGAAAAAGTATTGAAGTCATTATTCCTGTTCCGATGTACTATTGGAAAGAAAGAGAAAGAGGATACAATCAGGCGGCGGTTTTTGCCAGAAAACTTGGAAAGCTGTGTGATATTCCGACACAATGCCGTATAGTAAAAAGAATCCGTAACACAACTCCACAAAAAGAACTGAATGAACTTGAAAGAAAAGCAAATTTAAAAAAGGCTTTTCAGTTAGTACCAAATATAGTAGAATATAAAAAGATATTATTAGTAGATGATATTTATACAACAGGTAGTACGATAGATGCTGTTGCTGAAGTGTTACTTTTGGCAGGGGCTGAAGAAGTGTATTTTGTATGTATTAGTATTGGGGACGGATATTAAGATTCAGGAGGCTTTTATTATGGATGTAAGAAATTGCAAGAGTTGTGGAAAACTTTTTAATTATATGGGTGGAAAACCGATTTGTGATGATTGTAAGCGGGCGTTAGAGAACAAGTTTCAGGAAGTAAAAGAATACGTGCGTAATAATCCGGACGCGTCAATTGGTCAGGTGGCAGAAGATATGGACGTTTCCGTTAAGCAGATTAAGGAATGGGTGAAGCAGGAGAGACTGATTCTTTCTGAGGCTACGGTAGATGGTATTTTATGCGAACATTGTGGAAGACCGATAAGGAGTGGACGTTATTGTGACAAGTGTAAAGCGGCAATGACAAATTCGTTCCAGAGTGTTTTAAGTAAACCCGTACCGGAACAGAAGACAGTAAATCGCGACGAGCGCGATAAGATGAGATTTCTTCATTAATGAACAGAATACATAACAGATAAGAAAAGCAGGGCGTATATACGACTGCTTTTTTTTCTTTGAAATTACAGACCACTGTGTTATAATGTAATATAAGTATGCATAATTGCTTGTAGAATGCCAAAATGGTGTGATATCCGGCTTTGAAATGGAAGGAAAAGTTGAATGGTTAATGAAGAACATTTGAGACACATGGTAAAGATGTCGATATATGATACAGACGATGGAAAAGAATGCAGACCGATGGAACAATATGCGAGGAAAGATTATGTTGCATTAAGAATGCTTGGAAGTTTTGTGGCAGGTACAATCGGATTTGGATTGTTATTTGCAACATGGATATTATATACTATGGACCAGTTGATGGAAGGACTTAATTCGATGGACATTCAGGGAACTCTGATTGCGGTTATTGTTGCGTACCTGATGTTTATGATTATTTATCTGACAGTTACGTATATGGTTTATAATGACAGATATACAAAGGGACGGAAAAAAGTAAAGAGATATTATAATAATGTAAAAAAATTGAACCGTATGTATGAAAGAGAAGACAAATTGAAAATGTCAGAAAATAGAGACCAGGACTAAGGGCAGGAGGCTGAGATGACAACTTTACTGGAGTTAAAAGAAAAGATAATACGTTTTTATGGAAAAAATGAAGTATATGTAAATCCTGTGATTAAATTTATAACGGCGTTGTTTACATTTCTTATGATAAACAGCAGTATCGGATATATGAAAGTAATCAGTACCGTACCGGTTGCAATTATTCTTGCATTGGTATGTGCGATTTTACCATGGAACGGTCTGATTATACTTGCTGCATTAGTGGTGCTTGTTGATTTTTATGCACTGTCTGTAGAGGTATGCCTGGTGGGATTGCTTTTATTTGCAATAACCTATTTTATTTATTTCCGTTTTTCTCCGAAAAGTGGAATGAATGCAATTATGACACCCATTTGTTTTAAAATTCATATTCCATATGTGATTCCGGTTGGCACGGGACTTTTAAGCGAGGCATATGCAGTATTTTCTGTAGCATGTGGTACAATATTATATTATTTTATCCACGGAGTAAGTGAAAATGCCAGTGCGTTAAGTGATGCAGCAGAGCAGACAGATACATCCGTATCAAAAGTAGTAGTTGCATTAAATCAGCTGCTTGGCAATAAAGAGATGTATCTTGTACTGGCAATCTTTGTTGTGACAACACTCATTGTATGTTTTATCAGAAAATTAGAGATTGACCATGCGTGGACAATTGCACTTGTATCCGGAATTTTGTTTGAGACAATTGGGCTTATCGCTGGATACATGGTTCTTGGCATTTCTGATAAAATTATCGGTGTTGTGGTTGGAAGTGTGATTTCCTGTGTTATTTCGCTTATTATTGAATTTTTATTTTTTAATCTGGATTATTCAAGAACAGAAAGACTTCAGTTTGAGGATGATGAATATTACTATTATGTAAAGGCGGTTCCGAAGTCATTTGTAACGGGTAAGGATAAACAGATTAAAAGATTTAACGGAAAGTCGGAAAAGGAACGCCTGAATAAGAAAAAGTTTGCAGAAGAGATGGAAATAGATGAGAATTTATTAGATTAGAAGGAAGTGGAGTAGGTGCATAATATGGGCGTAACATTGCAGACATTTTTTGAGAGAGCGATGTCTTACCTGTCACTTCAGGTTTCATATACGGATATCATAGAAATTATAATTATCTCAGTCCTGATTTACTATATGCTGGTATGGATTAAAGATACCAGGGCATGGATGTTGTTGCGGGGAATATTGGTCATTCTGGCATTTGTACTGCTTGCAGTAATTTTTGAGATGAATACCATTGTATGGATTGCAGATAAGCTTTTTAATGTGGCAATGATAGCAGTAGTTGTGATATTTCAGCCGGAGATGCGGAAGGCGTTGGAAAACCTGGGCAGAAGAAATATATTTGCAAATCTGTTTAATTTTGAATTTGGTAAGATAGAGAATGGCAAGTTTTCAGATAAAACCATTACAGAACTTGTAAAAGCATGTTATGAGATGGGAAAAGTGAAAACAGGTGCCCTTATTGTTGTGGAAGATGAGATTATTCTTACAGAGTACGAAAGGACAGGAATTGCAGTAGATGGAATATTAACAAGCCAGTTACTAATTAATATTTTTGAAAAAAATACACCGTTGCATGATGGTGCTGTTATCGTACGCGGAGACAGGGTTGTTTCAGCAACCTGTTATCTGCCATTGACGGACTCGTTAACTTTAAGTAAAGACCTTGGAACAAGACATCGTGCAGCAGTCGGAATTAGTGAAGTGAGTGATTCACTTACCATTGTTGTATCTGAGGAGACGGGAAAAGTTTCCATTGCGCTTGGTGGAGAGCTTTACCAGAATGTAGATGCGGAGTTTTTAAAGAATAAGCTTGCTTACATTCAAAAACGTGAGCAGGATACTTCCAAGATTAAATCATGGAGAAGGAGGCTTAAAGATGCTGCAAAAGTTCGGAAAGAAAATAATGAATAACTTAGGCCTCAAAATTCTCGCAGTTCTTTTTTCAATTGTTCTATGGATTGTAGTTGTGAATATTGATGACCCGAATCAGTCAAAAACATATACGACAAGTGTATCGTTGGAAAACAAATCCTATATTACATCTATGGGAAAATGGGCAGACTATCTGGATGGAAAAAATACAATTTCATTTTCTGTGAACGCAAAACGTTCCATTCATAATAATTTGTCTAATTCCAATTTTTCGGCAACCGCAGATGCACAGAAGATTGAATATAACGAATTGACGGGGACCTACCGGGTGCCGGTTACCGTTACCTGCAACCGTAACAGCAATAATATTTCAATTACGACAAAAGAGCTGTATCTGGATTTGGAGTTAGAGGATTCCGCTTCGAAACAGTTCCCGATTAAGACGAATACAACTGGTAAGGTTGCATCGGGATGTGCATTAGGGGATGTTGAGATTACAGATGCCAATGTTATGAAGGTTTCCGGACCGGCTTCGGTTGTAAATCAGATTGATACAGTTGTTGCAACAATAAGTGTTGAGGGAATGTCTACAGATATTACAGACCGTGTGACACCGGTATTTTATGATGCGGAAGAAAATGTTGTAGATACAACAAAACTGACCTTGAGCGTCAGCACAATAAATATCAGTGCACAGATTTTAAATACAAAAGATGTTGAGATGGAATTTTTGACAACAGGTACGCCTGCAGAGGGATATGAGGAGGCAGGAATTACTTATACACCACAATCTGTACGAATTAAAGGTGAGGCTGCTGTTTTAAATACGATCAATAAGATTACAGTACCGGAGGAAGTGCTGGATTTGACAGATGCGACATCTGATATTGAAAAAACGGTAGATATTTCTACGTATCTGCCAAGTGGAACTTCACTTGTAATTAATTCGGATGCCAAGATTGATGTAACAGTGAAAATTGAACAGGTAAAAACAAAGACATTTATGGTTCCGGTTACTAATCTTCAGGTGGTAGGGCTGAATTCTGATGAAAAGATTAAGTACAATGAAGAGCAGATTGCATTAATTGTGACAGCGAGAGAAAGTCTTATGGATACATTGGACGAAAAGACCATTACAGGAAGTATTGATGTGACTGATCTGAACACTGGCAGTCATAATGTAGTGATTACATTTGACC
>CAKRCJ010000022.1 GCA_934307185.1 uncultured Roseburia sp. | reverse complement strand
CTTCCCAGCAGTGTGCAGCTGCCAGCCAGGAGATGAGCAGTGAGGCAGAAAATCTGCGTGAAATGATCCGAAAATTTAAAATTGCAGACTTAAAAAAATAATACAAAAAGGGCGGTTCTTTAGAATATGGTCATGGATGTATATAAAGTAATTAATGAGATGGATTTCGGGGAGCTGATTGATGCGATTGCCCCTTACATGGATGACTATCTTTATATTATGGATCTGCAAAAGAATACTTTCAGAACTTCACAATCAGCAGCTGAACGTTTTATGCTGCCGGACAAATATATGATTATAGATCTGCAAAGCAGGACAAAAGATGATGCAATACAGTTACGGAACAGAATATGTGAGAAAATTGATGATTTTATTGTTGCAGAAAAATACAAAGCGATATTCTCGGTTTCTGTTGGTGTTACGGATGTGTCTACGCTTTGGGAAGGGGCTGAAGAATGCCGGAAAAAGTCTGATTTTTCTTTAAAACAGGCAAAGAGTATCGGTAGGAGCAGTATTTATTTTTTTGACCAGGAAGATTATAAGTTCTTTTTACGGAAGGATACCATTTTGAGTGTCCTTCGCAGCGCAACGGCAAATCAGTTTGAAGGATTTGAGATATATTACCAGCCGATTGTAGACTGCCATTCTGGAAATATGGTTGGTGCTGAAGCACTCATGCGGTTTTCGGCGCAAATTGAAAGTGAGGAGAAGGAACAGATTTCTCCGATGGAATTTATACCGCTGTTAGAAGAGAGCGAGCTTATTATTCCTGCCGGAAAGTTTGTGTTGGACGAGGCGGCGAAGATGTGCCGGGAAATGCAGGAATATATTCCGGATTTCAAGGTAAATGTCAATGTGTCTTATATCCAGATTCTGAGGGGAAGAATGGCAAACAAAATAATTTCTGCAATAGAAGCCAACCATCTGCAGCCGGAATCCATCTGTATTGAAATGACAGAAAGCGGTTTTATGGACATGACCCCATGCTTTTGCAGGTTCCGTAAAAAACTTGAAGAAAACAATATACAGTTTGTAATTGATGATTTTGGATCCGGTTATTCCAATCTTCATTGTATCAATGACATGAATCCGGATTATGTGAAGATTGATAAAGATTTTACGGCAAAAGCAATGTGCAATGAAAAAGACTATGAACTGTTTAAGAAAATTATAGAAATGGTTCATAGTATAAATGTAAAAATCTGTATTGAGGGGATTGAAAAAGAAGCGTGGGAACTGCGTATGAAAGAAATGCATGTCGATTATCTGCAGGGGTATCTGTTTGGAAAGCCATGCAGCAAAAAAGAGTTTTATGAACAGTTTGTAAATAAAGATGGAAAATAATTATTGGAGTATTTAAGGAAGTCGTTGTATGGAAACAATTATTAAATATGAACTGACTATTAATAAGGCGATAAGAGCTTCGCTTGAGTACGGTACACCGGATGAACAGATTAATGCGTTCATCCGTTTTTTGGGAAAAGAAATAGGCGCTGATAGAATATACATATTTGAGGACAGCCGGAACGAAAATATAACAAATAATACATATGAGTGGTGTGCGGATGGGGTAAATCCGGAGATAGACAACTTACAGGAACTTTCAATGGACGTCATAAGATGGTGGTATGACTGCTTTGAAAAAGATGAAAATATCATCATACATGATATGGAAGAAATCAAAGAAGAACATCCGGATTCATATAAGCTGCTCCGTGGACAAAATATAGACCGGCTGGTTGTTTCATCGTTTGGAGCTGACTGTGAAATTAGAGGATTTTTCGGGGTGGATAATCCACCGAAAAGTGACTTTCGGGGACTTACGGTGTTCCTTGATATGATTGCTTCCCTGATTGTATCTTTACTTAAAATACGCAACAAGGACATGGAAGCTAAGCGTATGGCACGGTTCAGCGGCTATTCTGCTTTTGCACAGATTTACATTTCCATTTATTACGCAAATATCCAGACACGTAAATTCAATGTGATCAGAAAGATGGATACTGTATTAGGGAACCGCACCGATGACTGTTTTGACACATATATAAAAAATACACTAAGCAGTTATTGTGCGGAAGAATATTTACAGAAAGAACTCTTATTTGTCGATCTGGATACCATTGAAGAAAGAATTGGCAGAAGAACGTCGATTGTCAGCGAATTTTATGGAAAAACACTTGGCTGGTGCAGGGGCAGGATTATACCGGTCGATTTTGACAGTAATGGCAGATTGCTCCATGTAATCTATTGTATAGAGAGCATTGATGAACAAAAAGAGCGGGAAAACAATCTCCTGAATATGGCTCAGACAGACTTTATGACAGGTATTTGGAACCGGGGACATGGGGAAATGCTCATCGAACAGGCATTACATGAAAAAGTAAAGGGCATGATGTGCATTATTGACTGTGATAAATTTAAGTCTATTAATGATACCTATGGACATGCTGTAGGGGATGAGGTAATTATTGCAATCGCCCACACACTGAAGAATATCTGCAGGAAAGATGATATCGTTATGCGCCTTGGCGGGGATGAATTTGCAATGTTTTTTCCGAATGTGGTTGAACAGTGGAGCGCAGGAGAAATATTCAAAAGAATCTTTGCAAATATCGAGAAAATTGAAATTAAGGCACTGTGGGACAGAAAAATAATGCTCAGCATTGGTGCCTGTTTTTATGATGGTGTAGGGGATATCAGCTATGATAGCCTTTACCGCAGGGCAGATGAAGCCATGTACCAGAGCAAAAAACAACAGGGATTTTGTGCTATGATACATGGGGCTACGTTTTTTTATTAATCGTCGGGCTGGATCCGCTTTCGGTTGTAGACCAGATGCAGGTACATTGCATCGTGGGCGCGAACTGCATCATGGGCTGCAATCGCGTCTGCAATCTCCCGGTGAGACGCAATCGTTTCATTGCGAAGGGTGTTGCCGGTACTTTCTATGAGAAGTGGAATCGAGCGGAAAATAACGGGAACCAGCCGTGGAACAACAATGTTTTTGCTGCTCAGTGCAATGGCTGTATGTAGTTCAATATCTTTAGCAGAGTGATCCTTATTGGCGTTTAACAGTTCTTCGACTTCATCACATAAGGTATATATTTTTTTTATTTCTTTATCGTCTGCATGCATGGCGGCAAGGGCTGCAATGGAAGGCTCCAGCAGAAAGCGGATTTCCATGAGGTCATGGATCAGCTTTTTCTTATTCTTTATAAAACTAAGTCCGAGCGGATCGTCGGCAATACCTGTAGAGGAAGCAACATAGGTGCCGGATCCCTGCCGTATGGTGACAATATTACGTGAAGCCAGGGCTCTCATAGCTTCGCGGAGAGAGCCTCTTCCTACATTTAAGTGTTCACATAAAATGGTCTCATTTGGCAGTTTATCCCCAGGGTGTAAATTTTCTTCTAATATAAATGAAATAATGTCGTCTGCAATTTTTCGTGAGAGACTTTTTTCTTTGAAATTCGTCATATGATTCCTCGCTTTGTAGATATATAAATAGATACAATTTAAGAATAATGCTTTTTGAACCGAATGTCAAAGTATTAATTTACAAAAAATACCGTAAAATTTTAGCAAATATTACGGTATTGCATTTATGTTAAAATAAATATATGATAAAGACATCAGATGTATTTAAGAAAAATAAATGAATATCAAATAATTCATGATAAAAATAATGAAATACATCAGATGTATTCTGAATAAAAAATCATCAGACAATTTAGGAGGTAAAAAATGGAACAAACAGCATTTGCAGCAGATCCGATGCGGCTTATGGTTGCGGCGGTAGTCGGAATTATTGTATTACTGGTACTGATTATCCGGTTCAAGCTTCATCCGGTTCTGTCCATGATGATTGCAGCTATTATTATCGGAGCAGGGGCAGGGATGCCACTTACAATGATTTCTGATACGGTGGAGAAAGGTGTCGGGAAAACGTTACAGGGTATTGCACTTCTGGTAGGACTGGGCTCTATGTTTGGCGGTATTCTGGAAGTAAGCGGCGGTGCACAGAGAATCGCACAAACACTGATTGATAAATTCGGTCAGAAGAAAGCAGGATGGGCACTGGGAATTACAGGTCTCGTCATAGGAACAACCGTTTTTTTTGAAGCCGGGGTGGTTGTGCTAATCCCACTGGTATTCAGCGTGGCAAAGCAGACAAAAAAATCGACACTGTATTATGCCATTCCGCTTCTGTCGGGGCTTGCCAGCGGTTATGCGTTTGTGCCGCCGTCCGCCGGATCCGTGCTTGTGGCTAATGCCCTTGGGGTAAATCTCGGAACGATGATTATGGTTGGAATTCCGGTAGCTTTGATCTGTATGTTGGTTTCAGGAATCGCCTGGGGAGGATTTATCGGCAATAAAATTTTTACGAAGCTGCCGGCGAATGTAGAAGAGATTAAGGAAGACAAAAAGGATCTTCCACCATTTGGACTGGTACTTGGCGTGATTCTCATTCCGCTTGTACTGATTCTTCTAAGCACCTTGTCAAAATACATGCCGATTCCGGGAGGGATACAGAATGTCCTGGGATTTCTCGGGAAGCCGTTTCTGGCACTGACAATTGCAACGCTGGCATCCATGTATTTTCTGGGAATTCGCAGAGGTTTTTCAGGGGAACAGCTCAAAAAAATACTCGACCATTCTTTAAGACCGGTCGGAATGATTCTCTTAGTCATTGCCAGTGGCGGTGTAATCCGTTGGATGCTGCAGGATTCCGGACTTGGAAATATCATTGGACCGGTATTGGAAAAAAGTGGGCTTCCACTTATCCTGATTGCTTTTTTTATTGCGGTTTTAGTCAGGGCATCGGTGGGAAGTTCCATTGTGGCAATGACTATGGCATCGGGAATTATGGCAACCATGCCTGCGGTTATGGACACCAGCATGATTTACCGTGCTGCCATGTGCTGTGCCATCTGTGGAGGGGCTACCGCTTTGAGCCATGTGAATGATGCCGGCTTCTGGCTGGTCAGCACGTTTCTTGAGATTGATGAAAAGACAACTTTGAAATCGTGGAGTGTTATGGAAACTCTGATAGGAGTTACCGCACTGATTGTCAGTCTGGTCATTTCAATTTTTGCATAGGAGGAAGGAAAATGGTAAGGATACCGGTTTATTTGCGGGATATGTATGATGCGAAGCATCTGGTACAGATTGCAGAAAGCTGTGAGAATGATGTTGACCTGCTCTGTGGACGCTATATGATTGATGCGAAATCCATGCTAGGAGTGCTCAGTCTGCCGATGTTTGAACAGGTGGAACTGGAAGTAAATGATGAAGATGAAGATGCGGTTCGGGAGAAGCTGGAGAGCTTCTGCCTGATTCGTAAAATAAAGTGAAGACAAAAGAAAGGAAAAATATGATGCAGTTAAAAAGTCAGGAAATGAGAAAACTTGCGCCGGAGCTTGATCCGCTGCGTATTGGAACAGGATGGAAAAAGGAGGATCTTGGAAAAGTCCAGGTCATGGTAGAGAGTACATATGGGGACAGTCATCCGGGAAGTGGACACTTAAACATTCTTGTGGAAGAAGTACGAAAGGGAATTGATGAGGAAGGCGGATTCGGTGCACGGTATTATTGCACGGATATCTGTGACGGAGAAAGTCAGGGCACTGATGGCATCAATTACAGTCTTGCCAGCCGCGAGATGATTGCCAATATGATTGAAATCCATGCAAATGCGACACCATTTGATGCGGGGGTATATCTGTCCAGCTGCGATAAGGGTGTCCCAGGCAACCTGATGGGACTTGCAAGGGTCAATATCCCATCGGTATTTGTACCGGGAGGAACCATGAATGCCGGACCGGAGATGCTTACGTTAGAACAGCTTGGCATGTACAGTGCAAAGTTTGAGCGTGGTGAAATAGATGAAGAGAAACTTGACTGGGCAAAGTGCAATGCATGTCCGAGCTGTGGAGCATGTTCATTTATCGGTACAGCATCCACAATGCAGATTATGGCAGAGGCACTGGGACTTGCACTTCCGGGAAGTGCGCTCATGCCTTCCACCAGCCCTGATCTTCTGGCATTTGCAAGAGAGGCAGGAAGACAGTCCGTCAGACTGGCACAGATGGAGCATATGAGACCTTCGGATATCGTGACAATGGATAGCTTCGAGAATGCAATTCTTGTGCATGCAGCAATTTCCGGAAGCACCAATGCGCTGCTCCATATCCCAGCGGTCGCACATGAATTTGGCATTGAAATCACAGGAGATACGTTTGACAGGCTGCACAGAAATGCAAGATATCTTCTGGATGTCCGTCCGGCAGGACGCTGGCCGGCAGAGTGCTTTTATTATGCAGGTGGAGTGCCGGCAATCATGGAAGAAATAAAAGAGCACCTGCATCTGGATGTCATGACCATAACCGGAAAGACGCTGGGCGAAAATCTGGAAGAACTGAAAAATAATGGATTTTATGAGAAATGTGATAAGTGGCTGCAGGAATTTAATAACCGCTATCATATCAGCCTTACGAAAGAAGATATCATCCGTCCATACGACAAGGCAATCGGTGTTGATGGAAGTATTGCTATCCTGCGTGGAAATCTGGCACCTGAGGGAGCCGTTATTAAACATACGGCATGCCCAAAGGAAATGTTTAAGTCGGTTCTTCGCGCAAGACCATTCGACAGCGAGGAAGAATGTCTGGATGCCGTGTTAAAGCATAAAGTCCAGAAAGGGGATGCTGTATTTATCCGCTATGAGGGACCAAAGGGAAGTGGTATGCCGGAGATGTTCTATACATCAGAGGCAATCAGCAGTGATGCAGAGCTTGGCAAGAGTATTGCACTGATTACAGACGGTCGTTTTTCCGGTGCGTCCACAGGTCCGGTTATCGGACACTGCAGCCCGGAAGCAGTAGACGGAGGCCCGATTGCGTTGGTGGAAGAAGGCGATCTGATCGAAATTGATGTCATGGAAAGAAAGCTGAATATTATCGGAATCGCTGGGGAGCGCAAGTCAATGGAAGAAATTGATGCAATCCTTGCGGAGAGAAGAAAGAACTGGAAACCACGAGAGGCTAAATATAACAAAGGTGTGCTTCGGTTGTTCAGCCAGCATGCTGCCAGTCCAATGAAGGGAGCATATCTGGAGTACTAATGAGAATTACAAATTTATTGTAACCGGCAAGTGCTGTAAAGCATACGATTCACAGGGCGGAAATATTACGGATGATGTTTCTTTGCTCTAACATGTTATTTCCAGGGGAGAGGCTGTGCAATTTTGCACAGCCTCAGACTGTAGAAAAAAAGCACTGATTTGATTAATTGGTTGAAGATGCACAGAGGGATTGACATTATTTGCATAAGCTGATATACTGCAAAAGGTGTTATGCCTATCGGAAGTACTGATTTTTACTGATTCATCTAATTAAGAATCCTCATTTAGCCGGAAGGTTTCTGGGAAAGGACATGAGGTTGTATGAGGCAGCAGAGTGTGATAATTTCCGATAGTTTCTAATTTCATACATGCGGGTGTGGCGGAATTGGCAGACGCGCTAGATTTAGGTTCTAGTGTCCCCGACGTGCAGGTTCAAGTCCTGTCACCCGCAGTTTTGGAAAATAGCCGGGAAACTAAGATTTTGTAGTAAAATCAAGGTCTCCCGGCTATTTTTCAGTCTTAAATTATTTATCTAATATATAGAGAATTTGTCACAATTATATATTTTTTGTCATGAGATTTGTCATGACAAATCTAGAATAATGTCTTTGATAATGCATCTGATGCTTTGAGTTGAGAAGTCTTTAATTTATCCTGCAGCTTATTCATGTATTTTGTAATCGAATTTGGATGACCATTATAAATTATATCCCTGTTTTCGAATTAAGTCAGCTAATTTTGGGGATATAACAATTTCTCTGGTACTGGCTGTTGTTTTAGGACTAAGCACATGTTCTTTTGTTTCTGTATATTGCTGTGCTGCTTCTGAAAACGTTAAATGTGTCTTTTTGCTTTGCACCTTGTCAAGTTCAGAAGCCATAGCCTGCATAGCTTCTTTCTGTGTAGGTTTTTCGTCAAATACGACTGTGTACATTTTTCTAATTCTGTAAGAGCCGCTTGCGTTTGGCTGCTCCGAATGATACAATATGCTTGCTTAGGGCTACCGTATCATCGGGAGCATTACCGTCCGGCTTTGGTAGAGTGGGGCGGTTTTTATTTACTGTAGTAAGTCAGAAATATTAATACTTAAATCTCTATAAATGCCAACTGTTATATTCTGCTGAAATGGGACAATCATAGGTGCGGCATCTTCTTCATAACGGTAAATAGTCGTGCGCTGTTTTTCAGGGTCGACAATCCAGTATTCACGGACCCCGGCATCAGAATATAAAGCATTTTTGGTAGTATAATCCATTTTCCGGCTTGATGGTGATACGATTTCAATAACTAAGTCCGGTGAACCGTTGCACCCGCGGTCATCTAGCTTTGATTTGTCGCAAATAACGCTGATATCGGGTTCGACGTATGTTTTATCGTCTTTATTCAGAAAGACAGCAAATGGGGCAGGAAAAATTTTGCAGGCTCCATTATTTTTCTTAATATAAGAAGTGATTTTGTAGTGGAGTTCTGAAACAAGTTCCTGATGTAATCTGCTTGGTGGTGCCATGTCATAAACGACACCATCAATTAGCTCTGCACGCTGTCCTTCTGGAAGAGAATAGATGTAATCGGTTGTGTAAGTGTTTTCTTTTGGTAATGGCATAAGTGTGTACCTCCTTTAATTAAGGTGTAGCAGTTGCACTGGTGCAACTTTTTTTAGAATGTTTTTAGAATGAACATGTTATTTACAAAATATTAAATAGTAATAGTTGTTTAATTATTATATTAGTCATTTCTTATATTAGTGGTGTAAAAATTACACCGTTGGTATAGGGGAAAAATTACACTATTGCCCGACGGGGTAATTTTTACCCTACTGCCATATAAATAACCAATGGTTTTCTAGTAAAAGAAAAAAGAAAAAGCATTTGTTTTTACTTTAATATTCGATAACCGGTTACCCATTTTCAGATTTCTTACCGGTCTCTTTATTAACCCAGTGAACCCTTGATAATTCTATTAAATCTGTTTTTCGCAATTCTGCTTTGGCATTTTTTAAAGTCTTTAGACTCCATGATAAGTCGTTTGCCAATTCATCATCCGTGCGAAAGAAGAAATCTACTTTTTCGCCAGTGTAACGTTGTTCTAATTCATTGAGCCAGAAGAAAAGGAGCTTCGCTTTATCTGATATGTCGTATTTCCATATTTCTCTGCTTACCTGCATGAAAAATACATTGTTATGCTTTATCGTAATTTTCCTATGAGCTTAGTGTATCAATTACCTTTCCAAGTGTGATTGCAGTTTCATTAAGGGGGATATCTTTATAATCTTTATTTAACGAGATTAAGGATGTTTCGCCAAGCTTTTTTACAAAACATTCATTATCAATCTGAAAAATTCCAATATCACCAATTTCAATTTCTCTGGTAGCCTCTACGAGAAGAATATCTCCATCATGAAAAGCGGGTTCCATTGATGAACCGTTTACACCAATCGCGTAACTTACATTTTTATATGCCGGCTTATCTGGAATTTCTATTCCTTTGTCAGGAAGATTGTCTACTATAAGTTGACCAGTACCTGCGGAAGCGTTTTTAAAGTAATAGCTGATTAAACGTTTTGGAAATTGAACTATCTTATTTGGCTCATCAGGCAGTTTCCCATATTTCTTAATTCTGTCTGTTTCCTTTTCCAGTGTGAAATCTACCATTTCTTTACCGTGCTCATCGAGGTCGCGGTATTTTTTTACAAGGTGTTCCATTTCTAAAGGGGTGGCAGCATCCTCTTGAGAACGTTCATTCATTTCATCCTGAAATAAATAATTTGCGTCACATTTTAAAGCATCGAAAACCTTAAAAAGGATATCTGCTTTAGGTGTACTGACACCGTTTTCATAATTTCCAACTGCACCCGGTGTTATTCCTAATAAGGAAGCAACCTCGCTTTGAGTTAATCCCAATTGTTCTCTGCGTTCTTTTAACCTATTTGAAAGCCCCATAAGCACCTCCTATATCTATATTTGAATATTACTATTTTTATCTTGTAACGTCAAGATAAAACACCAAAAAACTTGTTGAAAAAGTATTAATAAACCAAGAAACTAATAATATTATGATTGCATCACCAAAAACTTGAAGAAAGGAGAGAAAAACACCAAGTGAGTAATAACCAGATGATTATTAATAACATAAGACGGGTTATTCGTTTGAAGGGACTTAAACAGTGTGTTGTTGCCGAAAAAGCGGGATTTACAGGACAAATTAGATGAAAGAGTTATGAATGATATGAAAAAGTATATGCCGGTTCAGCAGGGGCTTTGAGAGGTGCAACCCACATTATGAGCCTGGATTGATTTCTACAGATACGCCATATGCGCATTATCAGTATATTGGATTATTAAGAACAGATGAGGATGGACGGGTAGTAGTTGGAGAAGGATAATGTTAGATTACTACGCCGAAAGGTGTGTTACTTGTTAAGTTGATTGAACTGCCGTGTACCGAACGGTACGCACGGTGGTGTGAGAGGTCGGGGATTTATTAAATCCCCTCCTACTCGATTTGATGACAATAGAATGTTTGCGGAGCGTGAATTCTATTGTTCGACAAAATAAATTTGCAATTAAAATAATCAAAAACAAAAAATAATCTACAAAAAACAAAGAAAAAAGCTGAATTTTTTAAAATTCCTACGTTCCATAGGATGCGTTTTCCCACGATTGTTAGTATGATAAAGGTACAGACAGAGTAATAAAGTGGGGAGAAACAATGGAAAAAGAAAAAACAGGAAAGTACATAAAAGAAAAAAGAACATCCCTCGGAATGACGCAGCAGCAGCTTGCGGATAAAATACAGGTGACAGAGAAAGCGGTTTCGCGCTGGGAGACAGGGCGTGGGGCGCCGGATATATCGTTATTACTTCCGCTTGCAAGAGAGCTGAAAGTATCAGCAGCGGAGCTGCTAAACGGCGAAGATGACCTTACCAAAAGAGAGAAAACTGCAGAAAACAAAACAATTGAAAACGTTATTACATATGCAGAAAATGTGCAAAAGCAAAAGTATAATCCTGCATTTAAAGCCAGCGTGTTATGCTTTGCCAGTTCTTTTTTACTATTTTTGTTGTATTTGAGGGAGGCATACCGGTTTCAGGGAAATTACTTTGGGACACTGGCAAGAATTATTATAATATCTGCTATCTGCCTGCTTGGAGAGTGGCTTTTAAACCGTTATTATCTGGAAAAACTGGATGAAAAAAGAAAGTGGAAAAGAGTGACATTATTTATTCTCTTTCTATATTATGTGGTAATGCTTCTTAATTTGACATTTTTAGAACGCACGCAGGTAGTTAGCGATTATAATTTTGTGCCGTTTCGGACGATTTTAAAAGTAATTGCCGGGCAGAACCTGTATGCAATTATAATAAATATTTTTGGAAATTTATTTATCTTTATTCCGCTTGAATTTTTTTTGCTCGAATTATTTAAAATTACGGAAAAAAAGAAAAATTTTATGCTTTGTGTTCTGATTACAGCCGCAATTGAGATTGCTCAGTATATTTTTAAAGTGGGCGTGATGGATGTAGACGATATGATACTTTGCGTCAGCGGAATGATGTTGTTTTATGATATTTATCAGAAGTATTTGCAAAAATGGATACAAAAGTTTCTGTGAGAGGATTTGGAAAATGAAAGAAAAAAAGACACATAGCCGGATAATCAGAAGAATAAGCTTTTTGGGGATATTACTTGTTACTTTTTTTGCGGTATTAAATTTTAGCCCGGAGAGGCGTATTCAAAGATATGTATTAAAACACGAAGATAATCTTACGGAACTGGCAGAAGAATATCTTAAAGTCAATTCGTTGGAAAAACAGAAAATAAAAGAAACAGTAGAGACAGACTTTCACGGCGTACAATTGGCAGGACCGTTCCCGGAAACGGTTGTAAGCTTTTATGTGGGTGGATTTGGAATTGCACCGTCTGCGAAATATTATGGCTTTTACTATTCTCCCGATGATATTCCTGTCTCAACAGGGGAAGGGAAGTTAAAGCAGCAGCAGGGTAAGACAGACCGGTGGAGCTTTGACGGATATGGTGACAATGGCGGTGAGATTGTAAAGATAAAAGAGCACTGGTATTATTACAAATGCTGGTTTTAATCTGGGAACTCCGGGGATAATTACAGTAACTATAAATGTAAGATGTATAGAAAAATTAAGAATGCATAATAATTCCCCATTCTTTTCTCAAACTCCACTGTTCGTTCATCCAGTCGACAACCTGCTGTTTGCCTTCCTCTGTGAAAGGAAAAGTGGCAGATAACTTCTGGTCATCCGGCGTTGTCTCAAAGTTATAAGGTCCCGGCCAGACAGTCGCGCGGAAAATATCTTTTTCTTCTTCGTCCTTGTCTTTTTTTACGAGATAGTGCATTCCCTTATAGCTTCCGGTAAACTTTTCTTTTTTATAAAAATTCATATTTAAAATATCTTCGGTTGTAATCATGGGAAATCTCCTTTTTTCATAGTTAGTATCGAATGATGTCGGGGTCAAATAGTGCATTTAAATTTATTGATTGACAAATTGCACAAAGCAGTGCCTGTTTTGTTCCGTTGTCCGAAAATAAGAAAATCTAAGTTTGCCTGAATTAGTTTTTCTCAGAGTGACATGTACGTCTTAAATGCCCCGTCCATGGGGCATTAAGACTTTTGCTGCCGTCCATGGCAGCAAAACATTATGTATTGACAGGCAAACTAAGATTTTCTAATTTTCTTCCAAAGTCACAAAAACAGTCTCTGCTTTGTGCAATTTGCCAGTCGTTATGTTGTGAATGCACTATCTGCCCCCAACACCATTCGATAAGCCAATTACTGATAATTATAACCTATTTCATAAAAAAAGATAGTAAAAATACAATATCACATATATAATGAAGTACAGACAGCCATGCCCCGCACAGGAAAAAGCATGGCAGCAGAAGGAGAAAAAATATGAAATTTTCAGAGATGCCATATAAACGCATTAATATGGAAGAAGTAGAAAAAGAATACAAAAGTATTATTGAGCGCACGAAAAATGCGAAAAGCGGCGAAGAACAGTTTGAAATCCACAGAGAGTATTACAAGTTTATTGAGGATGTCCAGACGAATATGGAACTGGCAATGATACGTCATGACATTGATACAACCGATGAATTTTACGAAAAAGAAAGTGATTTTTACGATGAGGCAGGACCAATCATCAGCCAGTACGAGAACGAATATGGAAAAGTATTATACGAGTCACCATACCGTGAATATTTGGAAAGCAGGATTGGAAAAGTAACCTTTAAAAATATCGAGATTGCTAACAAAGCATTTGATGAGAAAATCATTCCGTTAATGCAGGAGGAGAATGCGTTAAGCAGCCGGTACAGTAAATTAATTGCCACTGCTAAAATACCGTTTGAGGGAGAAGTGTATAATTTATCCTTAATGAGAAAGTTCCAGACAGACCCGGACCGCGAGGTAAGAAGAAAAGCGTGGAAAGCAGTCAGCGATTACTTTTTATCTGTGACGGATGAGATTGACGAGATTTACGACAAAATGGTAAAAAACAGAACCGAGCAGGCAAGACAGCTTGGCTATGAAAACTATGTGGAGTTAGGCTATTACCGCATGAACCGTAACTGTTACGACAAAGAGATGGTGGAAAACTTCAGAAAACAGGTCAAAGAGTATTTTGTTCCGTTTGCAAACAGGCTGCATGAACAGCGCAGGGCACGCATTGGTGTGGATAAATTATCTTATATTGACAATGATGTGTATTTCATCAACGGAAATCCGGCACCAATCGGAACACCGGAGGAAATTCTTGCAGCAGGACAGAAGATGTATGGCGAGCTGTCCCAGCAGACAAAAGAATTTTTTGACTTTATGATGGAAAATGAACTGTTTGATGTATTAGGAAGAAAAACAAAACGTCAGGGCGGATATATGACTTATATTCCAAACTTCAAATCCCCGTTTATTTTTGCAAACTTCAACGGCACAAGCGGCGATGTTGATGTAATTACCCATGAGTGCGGACATGCGTTCCAGGGCTATCTGCTTCGAAATGAAGAAATCCGCGAATTTGCGGACATTACAATGGAGACAGCAGAAATTCATTCCATGTCGATGGAATATTTTACTTATAACTGGATGGATTTGTTCTTTGGCGAAAGAAAAGATGATTATTTAAAAATGCATTTAGAGGACTCCTCTGCGTTTGTTCCTTACGGTTGTATGGTAGATGAATTCCAGCACATTGTATATGAAAATCCGGACATGACACCGGCAGAGCGGAAAATGGCATGGGCAGAACTGGAAAAGGTTTACCGTCCGCATATGGACTATGAAAACGATCCGTTCTATTCTAAGGGTGGCTTCTGGCAGAAACAGCCGCACATTTTCGGAAGTCCGTTCTATTACATTGATTACTGTCTTGCAAGTGTGTGCGCAATGCAGTTTAAAGCAATGATGGACGAAGATTTTGAGAAAGCATGGAATAACTACTATAAATTATGTAATCTTTCCGCAAGAGATTTCTTCACAAATGTTATTGTGGAGGCAGGTCTGGTAAGCCCGTTTGAAGACGGATGTATTAAGAGCCTTGTGGAAAAGTTTGAGAAAAAAGCATTTTAGTGTCCTGTGCACACGGACATGCGGAGCTTTTTCCGGGCTTTGTGTTTTAAAACCTAGAAATAATATAGGAATTTCCATATATTGTCTATAATGGTGAGTTATCGAAACTACAAACACAGGTTATAATAAAGCGGAAACAGGCAGAAAATCAAATAAAATCAAAAAAAAATCAGTGCCTTAAAATGCAATATTATTCATATTTACGGAAAAAATATGCACAAAAATATACAAAAATGCAAAAAAATTGTAAAACCTGGAATAAATATTCGTATCCTGGGATACAAAAAAGTGTTGACAAAATCGCTGACGCATGTATAATAGTTAAAGTATTGTACGTGTGTAACAGACAGTTGTATATTTAAAGAGTGCAATGGGCAAAGGGGTCCATTGGCACTTTTTTTGATACAAAAAAATAATTTAGTGCGATAACGTGTTACAGCGACAATGCAACAAAAATTATAGTTGTTATAAACGCTTTGGCGTTTATATAGATAATTTTCTATAGGAGGAAAATATTATGAAGAAGAAAGCAGTAAGCCTGTTGCTTGTACTTGCTATGACAGTCAGCATGACTGCATGCGGTAACAAGACAAATTCTTCTGATACAGATGCAGATTCAAATGCTGTAGACAGTACAGAAGCAGGCACAGAAGAAGCCGGAGATGATGAAGGTGAGACTGGCGCACCTGCAAATTATGAAGAAGACTCCGCAGCTCTTTATGAGAAAGAGCTTGGAGATTTCTATGCAGCTTACCAGAAAGCTGACGAGGCACAGACAGTTTCTGAGAGATTTGCTCTTCAGGCAGTTGCAGAAGCAAAATTAATGGAGGCAGCAGTTGTTCTTCCATTACAGTCAAAAGGTGGTA
>CAKRCJ010000021.1 GCA_934307185.1 uncultured Roseburia sp. | reverse complement strand
GCTGTTAACAAAGCATATGAATCCGCTATCACAAATGGTGATGACATTCAGGCAGCATTAGACCAGGCAGAAGCAGATGTAAATGCAATTCTTGCAGAACTTGAATAAAAAAGTAGCAGGATAGATTGATATATTGCCCCAGGATAGCATAATACTTCCTGGGGCGATATCATACAGGAGGGTTTTTATGACCGGAAAAAGTTCAAAAGTGCAGAGAAGACAGACAATAAAAGCATATGGATTTATGACACCTGCACTTATTATTATTCTTTTATTTACCATTATACCGATTATCGGAAGTCTGATATTGATGTTTTATGATTATTCTGTGCTTGGGCAGACAAAATTTGTCGGTTTGAAGAACTTTGTAAAAGCGTTTAACGACAGAGTATTCTGGATTTCCATTAAGAACTCCGTCATTTTTGTAATTGTTGTTCCGATTATTCAGATTTTATCTATTCTTTTAGCTGTATTAGTAAATAAGAAATTACCAGGGATTGGAATTTTCCGTACCCTGTTTTATATACCGGTTGTTACATCTATGGTAGCTGTATCTATTATGTGGGGTTTTATTTTTGATACAAGTGGTATCATTAATACAGCATTAAAAGATTTAGGATGGATTACCATGCCACTCGGATTTTTAAGTGATAAGGATACGGCAATGATTTGCCTGATGTTTATCACTATCTGGCAGGGACTTGGTTATTATATGATGATGTACCTGGCAGGTCTTCAGGGAATACCGCAGGAACTCTGCGAAGCAGCGACAATTGACGGGGCAAATGCTGTAAAAGTATTTACAAGAATTAAATTACCAATGTTAAAACCATACATATGGTTCTGCTCTTTAAACTCAGTTATCTCTGCAATTGGTGTATTTGATGTAGTGTTCGTACTGACCAAGGGTGGTCCAAATGATGCTACAATGGTTATTAATTACTACTCTTATACGAAAGCATTCTCAGACTTCCAGTTTGGTTATGCTGCAGCAATCGGAGCTGTACAGGCAGTTGTTACTACACTGTTAAGTATTGTCGTATTCGTATATGGTAAAAGAGGAGGTATGACAAACAATGAGTAAAGTTGCTACAAAAAGAAAAGTGAAAAAAACGGTAGATTATATTTTCACCTATTTATTATTGATAGTAATCGCTATCCTTTGTGCCGGACCATTTATCTGGCTATTATTATCTTCTTTAAGAACCGGAGCGAATATTTATAATCTTCACTTTAGCTTAAGTGATTTTTCGTTCTCTAATTATACCGGAGTCATGGAGTATATGAATCTTCCAAAATATATTTGGAATACAGTAATCATTACTTTTGGGGGGATTATTATTGATGTTGTATTTTCTTCCCTTTGTGCTTATCCGCTTGCAACAATGGAATTCAAGGGAAAAAATTTAATTTTTACTATACTTGTAGGAACAATGATTATCCCGGCAGCGGCAGGCATGATTATTAACTACTTAATTATTACAAAAATGCATCTGCTTAACACGATGTTAGGAGTTATCCTTCCATCTTCCACAAAAGCATTCAGTATTATTTTACTCCGTCAGGCATACCTTGGTATTCCAAAAGAGTTAATTGAAGCAGCAAAGCTTGACGGTGCAGGCGAACTTAAAATCTGGAAAAACGTCATGATACCTGGAATTCTTCCAAGTATTTCAACCATCGTTATTTTCGATTTCATTGCAAACTGGAATGCATTCTTATGGCCGATTATCGTATTGCAGGATCCGGAGAAATATCCTCTGGCAACTGCATTGCAATACTTAAATGGCTCATTTAGTTATAAGTTTGGATATGTGGCAGCAGGCACGATTATTTCTATTATTCCGGTATTAATTGTATTTATGATGTTCCAGAAAAACTATATTGAGGCAGTCAGTGGTGCCGTAAAAGGATAAATATATGGATCAGGTTTATGAAGTCTGGATTGAAATTCAGGCAAACAAAGAACTAATTTTAAACAAAGAAAAATTCCGCAGTGCAATGGAAAATTGCAAAAAAGCCGGAATGACAGGAATTATATTAAGCGTAAAAGATACAACAGGATTTGTACTGTATAAGAGTAATATTGCAGAGCATTATTCTGTATTTGACTGTGAATTTGATACATATACGGATTATGTGGTACAGTGTTTTGAAGTAATCAAAGAGCTTGGAATGAAATGTCTGGCAGCATTTGATGTGTTTGCAGAAGGAAATAAGAAGCAAAGACATCCGCTTATGAAAGGATTTAAGGACGGATGGGAATGTGAAGTGTACGGTTTAGATGATGAGGGAAAAGCTGTCATCAGGAAAAGCACGGATGATAAAAATTTAAAAACGGTTGGTTCAATTGATGATTTCGGCGAGATATTTGTAAATCCTGGAAATGAAGAAGTATGTTCTTATGAGCTCGCACTTTTGAAAGAATTTGTAGAAAAATATAAGCCGGATGGCATTGTGTTAGACCGTGTGAGATATGTGGGTTTATCTACAGACTTCAGTGAACGTTCCAGGCTGGCATGGGAAGCTTATTCCGGGGTTACAGATGAAAAATGGCCGGAAGATATCTATACGATCGAACAGGAGAAGGAAGGATTTAAGGAAGTGCCGGGAAAATATTTCGGAAGCTTTTTTGAATACCGGGCATCCGTTGTGAAGAACTTTATAAAAAATGTCCGTCAGATGATAGATGAAACCTGTCCAAAAACAGAGTTTTGTGATTATACCGGTTCATGGTATCCGCTTTATTATAATGTCGGAGCAAACTGGGCAAGCGAAAAGTATGAGAGTACAGATTTTCCGTGGTGTCATCCAGAAGAGATTAAAAAGACAGGTTATGCAGAACTAACCGATCGTCTCTTATCCGGTTTCTATTACAGTGATGTCTGGATGTCAGAGGCAGAGGAGAAAAAAATGCCGGCTTACTGGTATAGTGTGGAAGGCTCTTATGAGATTGCGTCAAAGGTTACAAACCGGAAGGAGGGCTTAGTAGGAAGCCTGTTCATCGAACAGTATAAGGAGCATTCGGAAAGATTGCAGGAGGCAATGTCGGTCTGCTTTGAAAAAACAAGCGGATGTATGATTTTTGACCTTTCCTATATTATAAATTACGATTGGTGGGATTACATGAAAAGAGTAAGCTTAAAAACACTACAGAGCGCAGATTGCAGTAGACTGAATGAACTTTGCAGTGGAACATTCCGTGAAGAATACCATATTACGGAAGAACGCATTAAGAATAGTTTATTTAAAGATCCTGATTTTTCGGAAGAGGAAAGCAAAAAGATTGTGGAAGAGGAAACAGGGAAAATACTTGGATTTATAGGTGTCAAGGTTTCCCATAACGACGAGTTATATCCTGCAACTGCCTGGATAAGCATTTTTGCCGTGGCAAAAGAAGAACAGAATAAGGGATATGGCACTATGCTTTTGAATCAGGTATGCCAGTCTCTTCATAAAAAAGGAATAAAAAAGATTTATGCAGGTCAGGATTTTAATAATTTCTTTTCTGGCATACCGGACCCGGACGAGGGAAAAGAGAAGTTTTTTCAGAAAAATGGTTTTACATTAAATATTGACCGGCATTTTGATCTGGAAGCAGATATTACGCAAAATGAACGGATTGATAAGTTTGATAAGGAATCTTTTGAAAAAGAATTCTGTGTAGATGTATATCATGAAAATGAAAAACAGCTCATTGATTTTTTGGAGAGAGAATTTCCGGGAAGATGGGTATTTGAGGCTAAGGAAGCTATTGCGGAAGGTAAAGATCCGGAGAGTATCGTTATTCTCTGGAACAAAGATAAGACGGAAATCGTCGGATATTGTATGATTTCTGTGAATGAGAATGGCTATGGTGGATTAGGACCGATAGGAATTGCAAAAAAAATTAGGGGAAAACATGTTGGAGATTATATCTTAAATCAGTCGCTTCAACAGCTGAGAAAAATTGGTGCAGTCCGTGTAAATATTGACTGGACGATTTTGAAAGATTTTTATGGACAGTTTGGCTTTAAAGCGGAAAGGTTATACTTAGCTGCATACAAAGATTTTGATGAAAAAAGGGGATAGAAAAGTTGAAGACGAAAATTGTATTATTGCCACTGGATGAAAGACCCTGCAATTACGAATTTCCAAAAAAATTGTTCTGTCATGATGAAATTGAAATTGTCAGACCAACAAAGCTGGGAAATAAAAAAACGCCTGCCTCTTTTGAGACAATTGATGAATTTCTGAGAGAGGAATGCAAGGATGCGGATGGTCTGGTTCTTTCTATGGATATGCTTTTATATGGAGGTCTGATTCCTTCGAGACTTCATCACGAGGAGAAGGAAGCTCTGTTAGAGCGGATGCAGATTTTAAAAGAAATCAGGGAGAAAAATAAGAACCTTGTTATCTATGCATTTCAGGTTATTATGAGATGCCCGGATTATTCGAGTGATGATGAGGAACCGGATTATTACAGGATTTATGGAAAAGAAATTAATGAATTAGGAGTTGCTGTTCATAAGAGCAGACTTGGAATTAAAAGTGATATTCCGGTCAAAAAGGCAATGGAAAAAGTAGATCCAAAATGTCTGGATGATTATATTTCCAGAAGGGAAATCAACCGTTATATGAATGTTGAGACACTACAGATGGCGAGAGACGGACTGATTGATGCACTGGTAATTCCGCAGGATGATTCCTCAAAATATGGATATGCGGCAATCGACCAGAAAGCAATCCGCGAAAAAATAACCGAATACAATATGGAAGATAAAGTTCTTATGTATCCGGGCGCAGATGAAGTGGAGCTTACCCTGCTTGCAAGAATGCTCAATGTTCTTGCGGGAAAGCAGCCAAAAGTATATGTGAAATATGCTTCTGAGATGGCGAAGAATATTATTCCGCTATACGAGGGATGTACGCTTTCTAATACAATTAAATATCATATTTTATCTGCAGGCTGTCTTATGACAGAAAGTTATGAATCTGCTGATATTGTACTTTTTATGACAGCTCCTGCCGGCGGTATGGAAGAGGCAATGACACAGCCGTCTGAAAAGCTGGAGTATTGTGTGGAACGTAATATTGCGGAAATGTTTGAACTGTTAAAATACTGCATCAGACAAAACAAAATTGTTACTATTGCGGATAATGCTTATGCAAATGGTGGAGACCTTGGAATTATTAAAATTTTGAATAACAATCATCTGTTAATGAAAGTCAATGGTTATGCAGGATGGAATACATCTGCAAATACGCTTGGAACTGCTATTGCAGAAGGTGTGGACAGCTATCTGCATGAAACATCATCAGAACATCAGACATTTCTTGCAGAACGTTATGTGGAGGATGCAGGATACTGCTCTGTTGTGAGAAAAGCTGTAACAGAAAAACTTCCGGAGTCAATGGACTATTTCGATGTAAGGGAGCCGGATGGAATGGTTGCAGGTATGGTAAAAGAGGATTTGCAGAAATTTATCAATGAGAGTCTGTCTTCTATTTCAGGTCAGATTGAACTGAAAAAAGTATTAATGCCATGGAGCCGGATGTTCGAGGTAAATCTGGAGGTAGAATACACGAATGATTAAACTGTTTCCGGAGCATACAAACTGGTATAAAGGAAATCTCCACAGCCATACCACCAACTCGGATGGGATGTGGACACCGGATTGTGCTGTAAAAAACTATAAAGACAGAGGATATGCATTTCTCTGCCTGAGTGATCATAATCTGTATACAGATTACCGCTTTAAGTATAATTGCGATTCTTTTCTTATCCTTCCGGGCACGGAGATTGCGGCAGTTCTTTTCGATGAGAAAGACGGATATGTGAAAATGCATCATTTAAATGGAATACTCGGAACAGAAGAGATGCAGAAAAACGCGAAGGCAGGACTATTCCATCATATGGAAAGAATTGAGCCGATTGCCGCTTACGGAGACTGGGACGGAAGAAAAATAACAGAGCAGATGGCAGAAAATTTAAGGGATCATGGCTGTTTTGTTACATATAACCATCCGGTCTGGTCACGCGTAGAGCCGCATGAATTTGAAATTGACGGAATTTATAATTCACTGGAAATATATAACTATAATACAGTAAATGAGAGTGGGACAGGTTTTGATACGACCTGCTGGGATGAGATGCTCCGCAAAGGAATGCATGTGAATGCAGATGCCACAGACGATAATCATAATGGAGATTTTCCGGATAATTTTGGCGGATATGTCATGGTTGCGGCAGAAAGCCTGACACACGATAATATTTTAAATGCACTCATTGCGGGTACTTATTATTCAGTTGGCGGGGTGGATGGTCCCCGTATTCATCAGATTACAATTGATGAAAAAGAGGTAACGGTATCGTGCAGTCCGGTTGAGCGTGTGAATATCATTGCAGGCGGTTATGTAGGTTCCGGTACAACGATAATGGCACCGGAAGGGGAAAAAATTACGGAGGCACATATGACATTAAAAGGTACGGAGACTTATATCCGTGTGGAATGTGTGGATGAGTACGCAAGAGTGGCATGGTCAAACCCGTATTATACAACAAAAAATAAATAAAAAATAAAGAAAAAACAGGAGTTGTCAGAAAAAAACTGGTAAATCCTGTTTTTTTATGTGAGGCTGATTTAGAAAAAGTGCGAACAATGTCGTCATTTGTCACACAAAATAAGTGTGAAGTTTCCACAAATATGGTACAATAAGACAGGTACAAAAAGTAAGAAAAATAAAAAAGAGGACAATTGCTTATGATGAGAGTATTTATATGTCCGAAGTGTGGCTGGATGCGTATGGTATCCAGACGTAAGGACGTGGAATGCTACAAATGCGGGGTAGAACAGATGACGCTTGCAAAAGTAGATTTTGATACATATGTTTCATGGTCTGAAAAGGAACGGGAAGAGTATTCTACCGCATGGATGTACATTCACAGTAAAGCAAAGACAAAAAGGAACTAGAAAAATGCAGGAAGTGACAATTGTAATTCCAAACTATAATGGAAAAAGACTGCTGTCAAATTGTCTGAAAACGTTGGAGAGACAGACAGAAAAAAACTTTAAGGTGCTTGTGATCGACAATGGTTCTACCGATGCAAGTGTGGAGCTGACTTCAGAGACATTGGATTTGGAAATGGTTGCATTGCAGGAAAATCTTGGGTTCTGTGGTGCAGTAAACCTTGGGATACAGATGACAAAAACACCATTTGTAATATTATTAAACAATGATACAGAGGCAGAACCGGACTTTGTAAAAGCGCTCTTAGATGGAATTAAGAAATCCGGGAACATTTTTTCCTGCGGTGCGCAGATGATTGATTTTAAAAATCATAACATATTAGACAACGCAGGGGATTTATATACAGCAATGGGCTGGGCGTATGCGCGGGGAAAGGGAAAAGAATGTGCGAAGTTTGAAAAGCCGGCGAAAGTTTTTTCAAGCTGTGGCGGTGCAGTCATCTATCGTATGAGCATGTTAAAAGAGACAGGACTGCTTGATGAGGCACATTTCGCTTATCTTGAGGATGTGGATTTAGGCTACCGTGCCAGAATTTATGGCTATGAGAACTGGTATGAACCAAAAGCGAAAGTATATCATGTCGGAAGTGCCACGACAGGTACTCGTTATAATGAAAAAAAAGTATTTCTTGCAGCAAGAAATACTATATATGTAGTATATAAAAATATGCCGCTTTTGCAATTATTATTAAATCTTCCGTTTATTTTTGCAGGAATTATCGTAAAAACACTTTTTTTCCTGAAAAAAGGGTTTGCAAAAGAGTATTTAAAAGGAATAGCGCAGGGAATTGCAGGAGCACGAAGATGCAGGAAAGTTCCATTTGCCGTAAAAAATGTGTTTCACTATGTGAAAGTACAATTTGAACTCTGGTGTAATATTTTCCGCATAATGTAAAAAAAGGGTGTTATCCTAAAAATAAATAAAATATTAAGATTTTAAACTAAGAGTTTTAAGAAAATTGAGTTGTGATTTATTGGAAATTATTGTATGATTGACATTGTGAGAGTTATAAAATAAAAGGATAACATTATGATAAAAGATAATCAGCAACATTTTAATAGACTGCAGGTTGTGATAGATGCAGTTGCCGTTATTATGTCGTATGCTTTTGCATGGTGGCTGAAGTTTGCAAGTGGTATTGTTGACAAAGAAGTCGGTTATCTCTCATTTGAATATTATATGAGGGCGCTGATTCTGATAGTACCGCTTTATCTTTTGCTTTACTATGCATTTAAGCTGTATACACCAAAGCGCGTGCAGGGACGAAGGCTGGAGTTTTCCAACATTGTATTAGCGAATACAGTTGGCTTACTCATTCTGATGGCTGGATTTTTTATTGCTTTGTCTTATGTGGAAGAACTGAAAAACTTTTCACGTTCGATGTTTTTCTATTTCTTTATTATTAATATTTTTTTAGAGGAAATAGAGCGCCTTATGGTGCGGGCATTTTTGCGGAGTATCCGTAAGAATGGATATAACCAGAAGCATATTTTGCTGGTCGGATATTCTAAGGCAGCAGAGCAGTATATCGACAGAATTAAGCAGAACCCGCAGTGGGGCTACCAGATACGCGGAATTTTAGATGACAATATTGCGCGTGGAACAACCTATCGTGGCGTGAAAGTAATCGGAAGCATTGGAAACCTTGCTTACATTCTCCCGGAGAATAAGTTAGATGAGATAGCGATTACACTTGGGTTAAGAGAATATAAAAAGTTGGAGAAGATTGTTGCCGAGTGTGAAAAATCAGGTGTGCATACAAAGTTTATTCCTGATTATGGCAATATAATTCCGACGAAGCCATACACAGAAGACTTACAGGGACTCCCGGTCATCAATATCCGTTATGTACCACTCAGTGATACGTTTAATGCTTTAGTAAAGAGGCTTTCGGATATCGTAGGTTCACTGGTTTGTATTGTTATATTTTCACCTGTGATGCTTGTATCAGCGATTTTAGTTAAGACAACGTCAAAGGGACCGTTGATTTTCAAACAGGAGCGTGTCGGGCTCCACAATATTCCATTCCAGATGTATAAGTTCCGCACGATGTATGTTCAGCCACCGGAGGAAGAAAAGAAGGGGTGGACGCAGAAGGATGACCCGAGGGTGACGAAAGTTGGAAGATTTTTAAGAAAGACAAGCTTAGATGAATTTCCGCAGTTATTTAATGTATTGCGCGGTGATATGAGCCTTGTGGGTCCAAGACCGGAGCGGCCGCAGTATGTGGAGAAGTTCCGTGAAGAAATACCAAGATATATGATTAAGCATCAGGTCAGACCGGGAATGACCGGCTGGGCACAGGTGAATGGGTACAGAGGAGACACTTCTATCCGCAAACGTATTGAACATGATTTATATTATATTGAAAACTGGACATTTGGATTAGATATTAAAATTCTTTTCCTTACGGTTTTCAAAGGATTTATTAATAAGAATGCATATTAGGAGAAAATAATTAATGAGTGATGAGACAAGAAATGAAGCCAGAAAAAAAATGACAACAAAGAAACATAAAGAGGCTTTAAAAAAGAAAAAAAGAAAAAAGCGTATTATTTTACTGGTAGTTGAAATACTGGTTCTGTTACTTTTGGCAGTAGTATTATTTTTTGTAAGTAAACTTGGAAAAATTGAGCGTACGGAAGTACCGATTGAGAACATCGAGATAAATGCAGGTATTTCGCAGGAGTCACAGGAAATCATGGAGAACTATACAACAATCGCACTCTTTGGTCTGGATAACAGATCCAATGGTAATCTGTCTAACGGACGAAGCGATGTTATTATGATTGCCAATATCAATAATCAGACTAAAGAAGTGAAGTTATGTTCTGTATATAGGGATTCCTATCTTGATGTTGGAAATGGAAGCTTCAGAAAATGCAATGCTGCTTATGCAAATGGCGGACCGGAAGCTGCAATTAATATGTTAAATAAGAACTTAGACCTTGCAATTACAGATTATGTAACAGTAGATTTTAATGCGGTTGTAGAGTGTGTAGACTTGCTTGGTGGTATCACTTTAGATGAAGTTACCGATGAGGAAGCTGTTTTGATGCAGGGATACATGGATGAAATTAATAAGCTGACAAAGCATAATTCACAGTATCTCTCCGGCGGCGGAACTAATATCACATTAGATGGTGTACAGGCTTGTGCATATTCCCGTATCCGTTATACGACAGGGGACGATTATAAACGTGCAGAACGTCAGAGAACAGTGATTGCAGCTATGGTTGCAAAAGCACAGAAGTCTGATTTAGTTACAATTAATAAGCTGATTGATGCCGTATTTGGTGATATCCAGACAAGCTTTTCAAATACAGATCTGGTTGCACTTGCAGCACAGGTATTTAATTACAGTCTTGGAGAGTCAAAAGGCTTCCCATTTAGCAAAAATTCAACAAAGATTGGTTCAAAAGGAAGTGTAGTTGTTCCTTGTACATTAGAGTCTAATGTAATTGAATTACATCAGTTCTTATTTGATGATACCGAATATACACCATCAGATACTGTTATTACAAATAGTAAGAAGATTATCAATGATACAGGTATGACTGAGGAAAGTGGATACAGATAAATGACAGTAGATATTATTATTCCGACTTACAAACCGGATGAAACATTATGTCTGCTCTTGCACATGCTGCAAGGGCAGACCTTTGTCGTTCATAGGGTAATTATTTTAAATACAGAAGAAAGTCTCTGGAAGGATGCAGTGGAGAAGTATCCAATCTGCAGGCGCTTAGAGGAGCTTCCCTGTGGATATGAGATTATCCATATTCCCAAAAAAGAATTTGACCATGGCGGGACAAGACAGCTTGGTGCCACATATTCAAAGGCAGATGTAGTTTTGTTTATGACACAGGATGCAGTGCCGGCAGATAGCTTTATGGTAGAAAAGCTGGTAGAGCCGTTTTTGGGAAATATCGGGAGAACAACGGTTGCTGTGGCATATGCAAGGCAGCTTCCAAAGCCGGACTGTCATATTGTAGAGCAATACACAAGGCAGTTTAATTATCCGGCACAGAGCAGGATAAAGACAAAAAAAGATATTTCAGAACTTGGGATAAAGACATTTTTCTGCTCGGATGTATGTGCGGCATACCGGAAGGATATTTTTGAAAAACTTGGCGGATTTGAACATCCGGTTATTTTTAATGAGGATATGCTGTATGCGTATCAGGCAATTGATAATGGATATGGAGTTGCTTATATTGCAGAGGCAAAAGTAGTTCACTCGCACAACTATACGGTAAAACAGCAGTTTTGTAGAAATTTTGACCTTGCAGTTTCACAGAAGCAGCATCCGGAAATTTTTGAGAATGTCAGTTCAGAAGCAGAAGGAATGCGTCTGGTAAAAAGTACGGTGTCCTATTTGTGCAAAATCCACAAGCCATGGCTTATTTTTAATTTCGGGATGCAGTGTGTAGGAAAATATGCCGGATACTGGATGGGAAAACGATATGAAAAATTAAGCGAAAAAAAGATTTTAAAATATACAATGAATCCGGGATACTGGGAGATTAGGAAGGGTGCCGATGAGTAAGACGTTATATATTGTAGTTCCATGCTATAATGAACAGGAAGTTTTGCCGGAAACATCAAAACGGCTGCAGGATAAAATAAATCAGCTTATCACAGAAAATAAAATAAAGAAAAACAGCCGGATTATGTTTGTAAACGATGGTTCTAAGGATGATACCTGGAGACTTATCTGTGGTCTGTGCCGGAAGAATCCTGTTTTTTCGGGAGTGAATCTCTCCAGAAACAGAGGGCATCAGAATGCACTTTTAGCGGGAATTGCAACGGCGGTGAAGTACTGTGATATGGTTGTGACGATGGATGCTGATTTGCAGGATGATATTAATGCAATAGACAGGATGATTGATGCCTTTTACGCAGGAAATGATATTGTGTACGGAGTGCGTTCTTCCAGAAAAAAAGACACTGCATTTAAAAGAGGAACGGCACATTTTTTTTACAAATTCATGAGCCTTTTAGGTGCGGATATTGTGTATGACCATGCGGACTACAGGCTTTTGAGCAAAAGAGCAGCAGAAAATCTGCTTGAATTTGAAGAAGTGAATTTATTTTTACGCGGAATCGTTCCAATGATTGGATTTCAAAGCACAAAAGTAGAGTATGAAAGAGGAGAAAGATTTGCAGGAAAGAGCAAATATCCTCTTAGCAAGATGATCGCATTTGCTTTTGAGGGAATTACTTCTTTGTCAGTGAAACCAATCCGGATGATTACAATGGGCGGACTTTTTATCTGTATTATCAGTTTAATTATGCTGATAAAATCATTTGTAGATTATTTTAATGGAAATGTTGTTCCAGGCTGGGCAAGCATTATGGTTTCTATCTGGGTGCTTGGAGGTTTACAGATTTTTGCAATCGGAATTATCGGAGAGTATATCGGGAAGACCTATCTGGAGACGAAGAAACGACCGAAATATATTATTGAGTCTGTAATTCTGGATAAGGAAAGTTAAGTATGAAATTAGAAAAAAGAAATGAATTAAAGAAACAGGGATGGATATACATTGGGTTTTGGTGTCTTATGGGGGCTGGAATTTTTGGAATTCTAAGCCGGATGGGATATTCTGATGGAGACGATGTTTTTTTTCATTATTATTCTACATCAATGGGATTCTTCGAATACCTGTGCTGGCGATATCAGACATGGGTTGGAAGAATGGCAGGTGAGGCGCTTGTATATCTTACATTTAATCTGGGGCTTTGGTTCTGGCGTGTTGTAAATGCTGTTATGATGGCTTTGCTTCCGGCAGGAATTTTAAGACTTTCCTGCAAGGCAGCCGGATATAATGACTATTATGAATATGTGGCAAAGCAGCAGTCTTCTCATAAAATTTTCTGGAGTACGTTAAGATATCCGGTATTTTTAGCGGCAGGATATCTTCTTATGAGTGTTATGACATTAGGATATTCCGCCGTGTGGGTAAATGGTTCTATTTTTTATACATGGACATTTACAGCAGGGGTTTGGGCAATGATGCCACTGTGTGACATTGCCTTTGAAACAGGAGCATTTTCAAAAAAACAGTTGATATACGCCATTCCGTGCAGTGTCATTGCGGCAATGTCAATTGAGCAGATGGGGGCAGTATTAATTGCATTTGAAGTGTTGACAATTCTTTGTATTCTGCTCCGGAAACAGAAAGTGGATATTACAATTATAATACAATTTATTATTACGGCAGCGGCATTTATCCTTCTGTTTCTGGCTCCGGGAAATGCGATACGTGTGGAGTCGGAGATAGTGAACTGGATGCCAAAGTATCGGGAAATGACATTTGGAAGTCATTTTTTTATGACGGTACAGTGGATTTTATCCTCTTTTGCAAATGAGAGCAAAGACTTTTTTATTGGAATATGGCTGGTCGGAATTTTGTTCTTGCAGGAGCAGAAGGAAAATTCAAAGAGTAAGGCAGTTTATCAGGCGATTGCTGCATTATTTACGGCAGCGGCACTGCTTCCGTATGCAGGCTTTTATGGATTGTCTGAAATGGGGCTTGGAGGCATGAATATTGAGGAGTGCATCACAGAGCTTCCGGGCTGGCAGAGCATGACGGCTCAGAATAAGGCAGCTTTTTTCTGGTGGCTTTTTGCAGTGCTTTTTACGCTTATTTTTCTCTGGAAAATAACAGAACATTCTGTTTTTATAAGTATGGTATATCTTGGAGGGATTGCCAGTGAAGCAGTTTTATTTTTTTCGCCGACTATATATGCTTCCGGTGCGCGAGTGTATTATCTGACAGATTTAATGTATCTGTTTGCTATTTTGTGGCTTCTGATGCGGATACGTTCGGAAAAGAAAAAAAATGGCTTTGTGATAGCAATGCTTGTGCTTGGAGTGGTGAATTTCATTTCACAGTATTCGGTTATGTTATTAAAATTGTAGATTTTGAATGGAAAGCAGGTCTGTACCGGGAAAGGGCAGGGCTGCTTTTTCTATAGAAAATGATGTTGGGATTGTTTGTGAAGAAAAAACACGTATTTTTGATAAATTCATCACAATTCGAACACAATTTAACGATAGACTAAGGTCATAAAGATAAAGGCAGTGAAAAATAGAGCTGCAAAAAGACAAGGAAAGGGGAAATTGTTATGGATAACAATTATTATAATAACAATTACAATAACAGTAATAACAACAATAACAACAATAACAACAATAATAACAGCAATGGCGGTCAGCCACAGGATTCATTTTATTCATATGGCAGCACACAACAGGAGAACGCAAGCCAGAATAATAACAATTCAGGCAGTACACAAAGTGGCGGATATGGATATGGTTACGGAAGTACCACTGCTAACAGTGGAAGCTATGGAAACAGCTACAACCCATATGGAAATAATGGAGCTTATCAGAGCAATGCATATGGCAGTGCACCAAAGCCAAAGAAACAGAAAAAGGAAAGAAAGCCGGGCGGTTTTGGAAAGCAGGTTGCAAAGTGTGCGGCACTTGCACTTGTGTTTGGTTTAGTAGCAGGCGGCGTTATGACCGGAGTCAATTATGCTTCTTCAAAAGCACTTGGAATAAGCGGAGTTTCTGGTACGCAGGCAGCGCTTACAACATCAGACAATTCCGCAGTCCAGCCGACAGCGGTATCTTCCACTTATGTGGCAACCGATGTTTCTGATATCGTAAATGCAGTAATGCCATCTATCGTAGCAATTACAAACGTAAGCCAGACGGAATACCAGAGTTTCTGGGGACAGTCAAAAACATATGAAAGCACAAGCTGTGGTTCTGGTATTATTGTAAGTCAGGACAGTGATTATTTATATGTTGCTACTAATAATCATGTAGTAGAAGGCTCTAACAGCTTAACTGTTACGTTTGCAAATGATGATACCGTAAGTGCAGAAATCAAAGGTACCGACCCTTCAACAGACCTTGCAGTTGTAAAAATTGCATTGAGCAGTATCAAAGATGATACAATGAGCGAAATTAAAGTAGCCACATTAGGAGAGTCTGACAGTCTTAAGGTTGGAGAGTCCTGCATCGCTATTGGTAATGCACTTGGCTATGGACAGTCCGTTACAACAGGTGTAATCAGTGCATTAAACCGTGAAGTATCTGTTTCAGACTCTTCAAGCAATACAAGTTATACCGCAGAACTTATTCAGACAGATGCAGCCATTAACCCTGGTAACAGTGGTGGTGCATTGTTAAATACAGCAGGTGAGGTGATTGGTATTAACTCTGTTAAATATTCTGATACTTCCGTAGAAGGTATTGGATACGCAATCCCAATGGATACCGCAAAACCAATTATTGAAGAACTCATCACAAAAGAAAAAGTAGACGAGTCAGACAGTGCATATCTTGGAATTGCAGGTGTTGACGTTACAAGTGATGTTGCTTCCACCTACAACATGCCTACCGGTGTTTATGTAGCACAGGTAATGGAAGGAAGTGCAGCAGAGCAGGCGGGCATCCAGAAAGGTGATATTATTACAACTTTTGATGGAAAAGCAGTAGCGTCTATGGAAGAGTTGTCTTCTAATATGCAGTATTATTCAGCAGGAACAACTGTAGATGTTGTGATTGAGAGATCTTCGAATGGACAGTATGAAGAACAGACTATTTCTGTAACGCTTGGAAAGAAAAATTAAGCCGGAGTTTAATGAAAATAAATGACGCTGCCACATTGTCAGGTTGTGTTATGGATTTGAAAAGACTTTTTT
>CAKRCJ010000020.1 GCA_934307185.1 uncultured Roseburia sp. | reverse complement strand
TCGACAGCAAAATTTTACATATCTATTTCTTACCAGAAAGATTTACTTTCCATAGACACAAGAATTTTTACACCCTCGTACCTATCCGTTGATAATTTCATCATAAGTTGCGCACTTATGCCTAAATGAATCTATACCACCTTCCAGATAATTAATTATATGTTTTTTTATTCTTTTTTCATTTGGATATCCGGTTGTCTCTACCCATCCTTTTCTATAATCGGACTCCATAAGAATTATCTGGTCTGCTCTTGCATTTGTTACAATTGTCGCATTATGTGTTGCAATAATCACTTGGCGTTTCAGTTTAATATCTCTTAACTGCTTGACTAAATTTTTGTAAATATATTGATTATCCAGATTATCTTCCGGCTGGTCTACAATAAATGGTGTAAAGTCATTAGAATAATCACTGTAACCTAATACAAATGACAACATTGCAACTACCTTTTGTCCTAACGATAACAGCTTTACGTTTTTATACAACGGAGCTGCCTTCTGGTTTGTTTCTTTACTATTTAAGTTAAACTCAAGGTCAAATGTTTCCATTTCTGTAATATAACTCTGTAAATACATAATTATTTCAGAAACATTTTTCTCATTCAGTAACTCGTCCATTATTTCTTCAATAAGGTTTATTTCTTCCTCCTTTTGAATTTGATATACTCCATCTTCAACCATTCTGTTTGTCATATCTAACAACATATCGGATATTGGAACTGACTTATTTATTTCCTCATATTTTTTCTCAAAAGATAATTTTAATAACTGTACAATTCCTATTGTTTCCTGCAAACGATAGAGATAATCTGATACACTTTCTGTCAATATATTATATCTGTGAAAGTAATAACCGAAATGATTTTCATTTATGATTTCCTCGAAATCAAAATACGTCATTCTTCCATCCATTTTATAAACTATTCTTAGTACACCATCCTCTCTTTCATTAAATTCATCAATTACATTATGAACACTCTTTTTCCGGTCTGCTATCAGGGAATCCATTTTCAGTACTACCCGTTTCAATCCACTTCTGCTTCTTGCATTTATCACATGCGCCGCATTATCAATTGTCACATTTTGAAATAATGTATTGTAAATAAAAGAATTTATTTCATCACCACTAGCTGTTTTTACCAGTTCATTTACAGAATATTTTATATTAAAGAATTTTTGTAAATATTTTTTCTTATCTCTTATTATTTCACAAAACAAATGTCCATTTCTAAAGATTAACTTTCTTATTTCTATGTAATTTTTCAAAGCATATTCTTCAACATCATATTCATGGAAATAATACTTATACCCATATCTATGATATCTGTCATCTGTAAAATACTTTAATATCTGATCATCTTTATATTCTTTTACCGGTGCTGAAAAATGTATCATAAACTCATCGCCACTGTATTTAACCAATACCCATACATTTTTGTGATTGCAAATAAACTCCAATGTTTCTTTGTTCGGACAATGCTGTCTGATTACAAACTCTAAAATCTGAAGAATAGAGCTTTTTCCAGTACCTCTTCCGCCAATAATACAATTTAGTGCATCTGAAAATGAGAGACAAAACTCATTATTCTCTTTTCCACTGAGAAAATTATTTCCATCTCCATCAATATACAGTCCTCTAATATAATTATTCAGTTCATGCGGTTCTCCATAATTAATTGATATTTCGTAATCACGTATTGCATCTTTAATCATCGAAAAATTTAATTTGCTTCCTTTTATCCACATACACTGTGAACCTATTTCATCAACGCAATGTGCATCTTCATCTACAAAAAAGCAAAACTCTTTCTTAGTAAATGCCTTTAAACAATTTTTCACTGTTTCCATTTTTTCGTGCTCAGATACACCTATCATCCGGTTGCATTCTAATTCAAACAATTTTTTCTTGTATGCTCCGTTTAAGTAATCATTGTGAAAAGTATTTGAATTATCAATGTGTGCAATATATCCCAATCCCCCCATTTGCGCTATATCTTTTAAAACATTTATACTCGTTAAATATGTTCCTTCTTTTTCAGATAATATATATTCTTTTAGCCATCTTTCAACTGTCACATTATCTTCTGCTGTACCCTCAAATATTCCAACTACATGATTTCTATCTGCACATGATAATTCAACTCCCAAAATCACTTCCGGATAAATTCCTGCCGTTTTTGCTTTTTTAAATTTTTTTATCGCAGAAACTAACTTGTTATATCCGGAAATCGTATTGTGGTCTGTCAATACTATCATTTCAATTTTCATATCTATAATTTTCTGTGCCATAAGCAGATAGGATAAACATTCTTTCACATTATCAAACTCTCCAAATTGCTCCTTATCCTCAAAATAATCCACTGAAAACAAATCTGCTGGAAAAACTCTATTTTCTACGCAAAGATTGTAAACATCACTGGCACTACATTTTTGATAGTCTTCTGCACTATAACAATTTAATAATTTATAATCATAAGATGCCGGAGAATGCATATGAAATACGCATTTGTGGAATATTCCATATTTTATTTTTAACCCATTAATTTTATTATAAACAGATTCCATTTCCTTTGTTGCTTTTACTATCGTATTCAATAAAATCCCTCATTCCATTTTTCTATTTTATTCAATCATATCATCTTACAAAAATAATTCATAGCGACACTTCTTTCTTTTTTCTGCATGCATGCATTTTTTCCAACATCCATAGTCAAAAAAAGCCCACCAGCACACTCTGCAATTTCACACAGTATGCCAATGGGCTTTCATTTTTATTTCTTATTTTTCATACTCTTCAATCAAACACTAATGCTCTTTCTCTTTTTTATCATAGTTGATTGCCACAAGCAGGATATCTCCCGTGTAATCTAAAATGGAAGATGGATATTTTTTAAGTTTAATCTGCTGCATCGCTGTCTGTGCTTTCTGATTCCATTTCAGTTCAACAACCAATGCTGGATAATCATTTTTATATTCCGGTTTCGGTAAAAATATAAAATCTGCAAATCCCCGTCCTGCTGGCAACTCCCGCACAGGTTTAAAATAATATTGCATCGCACTTAGATAGGCAATTGCCAGTACACTGCTTAACGAATTTTCGTTATGATACTGAATAACTGAAACGTACTCATTATGAATTTTCTCTATCTGCCTTGCAACCTCTGTTTCATTCCTGTCTAATGTAGCATACAGCAGATTTTCCGACTCCTGCCAGAAATTAATCATTTCATTCCATGCTCTGCTCTCTACTGCGTTTGTCAGCTCCTGCCTTATTTCTTCATTCGGCACAAAAGCCGTTTTCACTGCCTGGTCATATCCTAAATATCCCAGGTGAATCATATAGGTCAGCACATCATCCTTGCTTTGAATATTTACGGTATCATTTTTGAAGGTTGCTGTATTCACTTTGACCGTGGCACCGGAAATCATCTCAATAATCGCCGTCTTAAGTCCATCAAAATTCATGTTAATGAGTGGTACTATTGCTTCATATGAAGCTGTTTCAGACCAATAACTCTTAAACTCCTCTTTTAACATTACACTTATAACAGCTCTTGGATTATAAATCTGATAATTATTTAACACATATCCATTATACCATCGTTTTACTTTTTCAAAATCCTGATGATACTCTTTTGAAAGCTTTCGAACTTCATCTTCCGTAAAACCGATATACTGTGCCAGATTACTTGGACTCACCATCGTAAACTCATCAAAATTATTCAATGCTGATTGTGTTTTTTCCTTTTTTATTGGAAGTATTCCTGTCAGATATGCCAGCTGAATGTACTTTGACGGCTCTGTTCCTTTAAACATTCCTCGCAAAAAGTTAATATAATCCTGCTGAATTTTCTGGTTTGCCGCTTCATCACGAATCAGAACATCCCACTCATCAATGATTACAATAAATTTATTTCCCGTTTCTACATTGATTTTTGCCAATGCCTCTGGTAACGATGCTGTTTTCTCCTGTAACACATCCGGATAATATTCCTTTAGTTCACGAATCGTTTTTTGTGAAATATACGAAACCACATGTTCCGGGCTTCCCGCTGGTTCCATGCACCATTGAATATCCCAGTGAATCACATCATACTTATTCAGATGCTTCTTAAAATCTTCTGCCTCACTGATTTCAAGTTTTGAAAACATTTTCTCTGAATCACAGCCTTTGCTGTAATATGCAGTAAGCATGTTGGCTGTAATAGATTTTCCGAACCGACGCGGACGGCTGTTACAGATAAAAGCATCTGTTGATGCCATAACTTTATTGGTATAATTAATCAAGCCACTTTTATCAACATAAATTCTGGCATTTAACGCTGCCTGAAATGCCGAATTGTCAGGATTTACAAATATTCCCATTTGTTTCAAATTCCTCCTAAACCGTCTCTGTTTTCAAGATACAAGCATTTATTATAATGCTTCATTCTACCACTGAACTATTTAAATAGCAAATCCAGCACCCTCTCCTGATACCCCGCCACACCATATTCTCTCATCTGCTGCACCACAGGCATCAGCTCATCATCGGTAATATTATCTAACATTTTCAGTCGTCTGTCGGAAATTACTTCCCTTGAACGGCTTTTTTCATAATCTGCCGCATCCATATGCCAGTAATGAAATGTTCCTTTGTAATAATGCGCCAGTTTTTGTGCAATTAACAGCCCCTCCGGGTCAAAATCTCCAGCATAATAAACAGTTGTGTTTGTTTTTGCAAGCATATCAAGCACCAAAAGTCCTGCTAATCTTGGCTGTCCATTCATACACATTGCCGAAATTTTATTTTCTCCCTTTGCACAAATCGTTGCAAATACCGATGGATTTTCTACAATGTAAATTTCATTCCGGATACAGGAAATATTATTCCACCCGGCGAGAACTGTAAGCGGAACCACCACCATGTCCCCTTCCTCATAAAATCCCTGCAGGCCTTTATGATTTTTTCCATTGTTTTTCTCTGCCCGGATGCCGGAAAGCATTGCATAATTGGAAACATCATCAATAAGAATACCCTCTTTCAGATAACATTGCTGCCGGAAAAAAGCCGGAAAAATCTCCGAATGTTCCGGCAGCATGTTATGATACTCCAGTTCTTTTTGAATAAGCTGGTAGAAAAAATTTCCTTCCGCAGTTTCCTTGTCAAACGCATGCGGATTACCGGTCAGACGGGTCGCGAATACCGCCAGATACATCGTTTTTCCCTGATGCTTTGGCAGACAGTCCAAGATTTTTCCTCCAAGATATAAAAGTCTTTCCCATTCCTCGATTTGCTTTACATGACTTTTTTTCAGAACCTCCTGCAAAATATTTGTCATTTCATTTGCATAAGTGCTTTCATAACTGCTTTGAAACTGCTTTAAAATTTCTTTTTTTCTCTGCTCTGTCCTGTCACGCTCCTGCTTTTTTCCAAGCATCGGCTCCTTAAAATATAATTCCAGTAACCGGTCTGGTTCTATTTCCCCATAACGGCTCTGTTTTAAAGCTTTTGTAAAACGCTCTGTGGAAATGGAAATACTCTTTTTCCCATGAAAATTTTTTCCGAAAAAGCCCTCTAACGTCTCCACCTCTGCCGGTTTAACACCACGCAAAACAACGGTTCCTACAAACGCGCCATAAGAATAATATTTTTCGCGGAACCCTGTAAATAAGCGTTTCCACACTTCATCAGACCTGAAGTATTCCAGACACTCACGCTCTTTGTTCCCGTCCAAGCTCTGCACCCCTTTGCTCTACTTCTTCTTCACTGTTTAGAAGTTCCTTCGCATTTCCATTCCACAGATACGGCATTACAGTGACAAACTTTGCATTTTCCGGGCGCAAAAGCTGGTAAATGGCAAGCGCATCTAATGTATCGCAGTCTCCCCACAGCACCTGTGAATTGATGATAAAATCAAACGAAAACTCTGTCATTAAGCGGAACATGTCGCGGATATTCCGGTTATCCACACCTGCAAAAGCCTCATCAAGGGAGATAAGGCGCGGTGCATCCTCACGTCCGCCCTGATATTTTGCCACTACTGCCGAAAAGAGCGGAACATACATAGACATTGCCTTTTCCCCTCCACTAAATGTTCCAAATACACTGTTTGTTAATTCTTTCACACGCTCGCCTTTTTTCTGTGAAAAAAGCTGGAACTCAAACCATTTTCTGTAATCTAATGTATCTTTCATCACCTGATAAAAAGAAACCATTCCAAGACTGTCCTTCGCATGTCTTCTTGCTTCCTCCACTTTGGATCGGAAATGCTTCGAAAGACGCTCTGCTTCCTCCTCACTCATCAGACGATAATCTTTTTTTAATAAATCCACCAGTTCATTCGTATCTAACTGGTCTTCACTCTCTGCTGTTTTGCTTCTCCATTTTAAGCTTAATTTTAATCCGCTTGAAGTATTCATGCTTCCCATTAATGCATTCATTTTTTCCACCCATGCATTGGATGCATTAATTTTTCCACGGATTTTCCGGCTGACTGTGTTTGCTAAAATATCTTCAAATAATTCCCTGTCACCATCTTTAATTAACTCATTTAATTCTGCGATATCCTCATCCAAATGTGCAAGCAGTCCGGCAAACGGAATTTTTGTTCCCTGGTATCTTGCTGTAAAATCCTGTCTTACCGCTGTTTTTTCTCCCTGTGGTCTTTCTTCCTCCAGTTCTGTAAAAAGCTCGCTCTGCATGACCTGATACTCATTTAAGAAGCTGCGGTTTTCAAAATAGACACGATTTAAATCTGCAATGATGGCATCTTTGGTACGGGATTTCGTATCATTTTCCAGGTATGTGCACAGACTTTTGGCATCTTTTGACAGTTCTTCCGGCAATGCCACATAAGAAAGTGCAAGCTCTGCCTCAAAGCATTTTTTTCTCCACTCATTCTTCTGCTGCAGACCACTTTCTTTTTCCTGTGCTTCTTTCACCTGTGCCTGCAGATTGTTTACCTGTTCTTCCCTCTTTGAGCGCGCCTCAATACAATTCTGCAAATTTTTCGGATATTCCTGAAGCCATTTGATACATGTATCTAATCTTTCTTTGATTTGTTCATAATCCGTCAGACCAAGCTGCTCAGTGACAGAAGCGTACTCCTGTTTTTTTCTTTCCAGCTCCCGCTTCGTATTTGACAAATCATAACGGATATCTTCCAAATCTGCATCAATATTTTCCAAATCCTCAGTCAGCTCTAAAAGATGCAGCCTCGTCTGCAAATAAAGCTCATGGCCTCCCTTTACCTGAACCAGACAGCTCTGATAGTTTTCTGCCGCTTTTTCCGCAGCACAGAAAACATCATAATTGCAGCTTAAATACAGTTTTTCTGCGATAGAAACTGCTTCCTTCTGCTGTTCGTTTAATTTTTGTGAAAGCTCTTTCCACTTTATCTCCAATGCATCACTCTGCTGTTTTTTCTGTTCCAGATTGCTCCGTTCCTGTAACAGCATATTTAACGCAGTGCGCAAATCTTTATCGACCGGCAGGCTTTTATATTCTTTTTCTGCTGTATTTATCCGGTCTGTAAAAACGTTTTCTTCCGCTTCTAACGATTCCTTCCAGGAAGAAAGTTCTTCTAACCGTCTCATGCAGTTTTCTATTTTTGCCTGGCGGGAGCGCTCCCTTGCGCGTGTTCCAAGAAATTCCGCCACATGTTCTCCGGTAACGGTTCCGGTCAGGACTCCAAGCTGATATGTTCCATCTTTTGAAACTGCGGTCACACCCGCTTCCCCATATGCAATATTGGATAAAATTCCGGTCAGACGCTGATTTGAAAAAATATCATTCACATTGTCATTTAATTCCAGCACATCCAAAAGACTGTGACCGGCATGTGACTTCTGAACAAATAAATATCTGTCCTCACATCCATTTTCCTGTTTTAATACCTGTTCTTTGTACTGTTCTTCAATGACAAGTGCATCTAAAATTCCCATCTGAAGCAACGCTTCCTCTAGACGATTGCACTCTGCTTCGCTTAAGCCGCCTCCAAATTCTATCACTTTATAGAATTCCTGATATGGTATCTGTAGTTTTTCCAGCCGCTGTCTGTTCTTTATGACTGCCTCTGTGCGGAGTGGCTCCGGCTCTTTCTCATTCTGCCATTCGAGCAGCTCTGCCTTTGTTTCCTCCTGCTCTTTCTCGCACTGCTTTTTCTGTTCTAAAATCTGGTTTTTCTGTATTTCCAATTCGTTTTTCCGGGAAATCCATATATCTGAAACCGCTGCTTTTACTTTCGCAAAATCCGGCTGTTCCTCATAAGAATCCGCAAATGCCGCTAAAAAGCGCAGTTGTTCTTTATCTAAAGCAAGCTCTTTGTTAGCGTCATTCCATTGATATAATGCCTCTTTCCACTCATTTTCTGACTGCACAAGCAGCATCTCACGCTCAACGATTTTTTTATGAATGGCATCTAATTCCCGGATAAACTGTTCCCTCTGCTGTATCAGCTCATCTGCCTGACGTTTCAAATGCTCTGTTTCCCGTAAAACAGAAACTCCCTGCTTTATTTTTTCTTTTGTATCCAAAAATTGTTTTTCATGTGTTGCAAAAGAAAAAACTTCCTCAAAATTATCACGGAATTCTTTTTCAAAGAAGCTGTGTTCTTCAAAAGACATGGTATCCGCATCGTCCTGCATTTCTTCTAACAATTCCTGTAAATTTTGTTCTTTTTCAAATTTACGGTTTTCTTCCTCTTTCTGCCGCTTTTTTAAATCAACATGCTGCTCTTCTTTTGCCTGTAATGATTTTTCCTTTACCTGAAGTGTCTGTTCCTTTGTCAGAATTTCCATTTCAAGCTCCGCCTGCCTCTGTTTTAAATGAAGTGCATCGCTTTTGCTCAGAGACTCGCGCTCTTTTTCCATCGCCTCCTGCTTTGCCTTCATCTGTTCTAACTGCTGCGAAAAGGACTGTATTTCCTGATTGCAGAGTTCAATCAGGTTTTTGCGCTCTGCCGCCTGCTTTCTTAAATTTTCCAAATCCTCCTGTATTTTTTCATAACTGTCCGCTTTTTCATATAAAGTAATCTGATTATATTTGTCATAAACCCGTTTTATCTTTTCCGCTGCCTGTCTCGCTTCCTGTCGGCTTTTTAAGTTCATGTTCATGGTATCCATATTTTCAATTGCTTCCGACATTGGACGCAGATCCTCATCCGAAAGCGGCTGTAAAGAGTCACTTAAAATGTCGTTAATTACAGATGGCTTAAAATCCTTTGAAAGCTTCGGTGTGCGCAGCTGGATTAAAAGGTCAATCATTTCCTTATATTCTTCGACTGTATCAAAGCCAAAAATCTGCCGGTTGACATATTCCATATATTCTGCCTGTTTGTCAAATACCTGTCCACCCTCTGCCACACGGTACTCTAATTCTTTTTTCGACAATGTCACTTTTTCATCCGTCTGCTTATACAGAAAAAAATCCTGCCCTATTCTTCTTCCGTCGGTCAGTGAAAAATACCATTTATCCAATGGTTTTCCCCGTCTTGCACGGATTCCCATTCCAATTGTCAGGTAATTGTCCGTCTCCTGCCGCTTAAATTCCAGATAAAGATATCCGGTTCTTTCCTCCCGTCCATCATCTTCCTCCAAAAGATAGCTGCTCATTTTCCTGTCTCTTGAGCCAAATGGGTCTAACCGCTCAGGGCTCATATTTCCATCCAGAAGAAGCGGTACCACACTCTGCATCGTAACAGATTTTCCGGAACCATTGGAACCACGGAGCAGCATTCTCCCTTTCACAAACGGAAACTCCTGTTCATCATAATACCAGAAATTAATCAGCCCTATTTTACTTGCCTGCCATCTATTCTTCATTTGTATTGTCTCCTTTAAAATCCTCTGGATAATACCCTGCCAGTTTTCCTGCTGCCGGATAAATAATTACCCGATGCGTCTGCTCCTCTCTTTTCAGAAACATCCACAGTTCCATCTGTTCCATCACTGTTTTCACAAATTCCCCCTCCGGCATTTCACGATAATTTTTGGTAAATCCCATACAGTAGTTCTGTCTGACTTTCCCTATCATCTGTTCGAATTCAAGGCGGTCTGTCACACAAATTCCATCTGGCTGCGTTTTCCATGTTTTCTGTTCAATACGCTCCCTGATTTCGGTCAGGCATAAAAGTATAATATCCGACATCATATTTCCTGCCGGAAATACTTTCCCTATATTGCAGTCCTCACCTGTCAGCATATACGCACTGCCTTTATGAATATGAACATTACAGTCAAAATTCTGTTCAAAGTCATCTATCAGCCTTTTTCCGTAATATTTTAAATATTCAAAATCTTCCTCAGAGCCTTCCCCGCGATACATTCCGGGTGCAAATAACAGTCTCTTGTATACACGATGCCTGCGGGCAATTCCACGATCCTCATCTACTGCAAACCAGTCACTCTCCAGAAAATCTTCCGGTTTCGAATATTCCATGATATCCCTGGAAAAATTTCGCATAAAATACCTGGAGGCACCGGTATTTTCATAAAGAACCTCTCCGCCCGCATCATCCATAAAGGTGTCATCATTTCCATCTGTGACCGCAAGCATTCCCTGGTCTACTGCATAACGGAGAACTTTAATCAGCCTTCGTCTGCTTGTATAAAAAGTCCAGTCCACTGTTTCTTTTGGCATATTTGCCGCAATATACTCGGTGAGCTGTGACAAAATAAACTGCTCATTTGCATCTTTATCCTCTAAAAACATAAGAAGAATACATAAAAAGGCATACTCCTCCTGCGAGGTAAATTCCAATATTCCCATAAAGCTTTCCGGAATAACCGGGATTTTTTCCATTTTTACCATAAGTGAATTTTCTGTAATCTGGCAGCCAAGCTTGTCGGAAGCAAACTTACGCATCTCTCCTGCCTGGTCTCTCAACCGGTAGTAAAGTTCTTTTTCTTCTGATTTTAAAACCCATCGGCGGTTTAAAAGTATTTCCAGTTCCTTCATCATGCTTCCTCCAAAAAGACAATTGTAAGTTTAGGCATCGTAAAATTACCGTCCACACAATGTACCACACATTTTTCTTTCTTATGGCTCATATCAAGTCTGAAAAATCTTCCTTCTTCTGTTTTTGCAGTAAGCTGTGCATCCTCTAATGCATCGGAAATCCATTTTAACAGTATTTCCCTTACTTCCGGTTCAATTACAGGAAGCTTTGAAAACTCAATGCATCGGTCTTTTTCCAGCTGTTTTAACTTCTGTAAATCCTCCCGCTGCTTTTTTATCATTTCAAGCCTTGTCTTTTGCTTTTCTTCTGCATTTTCACGTATTGCACTTCTTTTTGACTTTTCTTTATAAGTACGTATGCGCGGTTTTAGCAGAACAGAAAGCGGTTTTTCCTCGTACACCTCCTGGTTCATGCTGTCGGTCTCGCGAACCAGCTCCCCTTTCAGATGATAAGGACATTCCATTCCAAATACCATTGCCGACATGCGGTGCGCTTCTGCAATATCCCCACATTGCAAAAACATCTCTGCCACTTTCCGGTACTCTTCCCTGCGGTTTGCTCCAAGCGCATTCTTTTCGCTGAGCTGCGCCGCATAACGTGTAATTCTGCGGATAATCCCATTTGTTGCATCAAAAAGCTTTCCTACTTCATTTTCCTGTCCGTTTTCTGAAACGAACCAGTCATAAATGCTCTTAAAGCGTCCTTTTGTTTTTTCCTCCAGCAATTCTTTGGAAACTTCTACTTCCATTCGTGGAATGGACAATTCATACTGTACAATTTTTGAAAAAACCTGTTCTTTCACATCCGGGCTTAATGCGCGTAAATTTTCCTCAATGACACCTACATTCCGCTGAAGCCCTTTGATAAAACTGCGCAGATATTCCACCAGCCGGTCTTTAAACAGTAAAAACTGTTTTGTATGCATCATTTCCTCTGCCTTAACACTGTTCAAATCCCTGATATAATCCTGATAATTCTGGTTTAACCGCACAAAGTCATTATTTAAATCCGTCCACCAGGTATATACCTCATTTGTATCTTTTTCTGATATTTTCGGAAACCGTTCAATATTTATCCTTATCCGTTCCAGAAGTGTCGGCTCTAACGATGCCCCTTCGATCAAAAGATTTTCAAGCCTTATTACCAGACGTTCAATCTCTACACTGTACTCCGACATCTGATAACGAAATTTCTTATTTTTAAACTCCTCAATGGATGATACTTTTCTCGTGTCCTGGATTGTATTTAAGTTCTTCCACTCGGTCAACATCGCCAGGTCCTGCTGACACTGCTCTATCTTATAATCTGCAAAAAATGGGTCCTGTATCATCTGTTCGTAAACTTCTTCCTGATACATCCAGTAATGCAGTTTTTCATAATTTTCAAAAAAAATGCGCATAATGCAGCGATACCTGCTGACATTATCCGCATTTAAATATTTTACTTCTGTGAGGGGTTTCGTTAACTTTTCTGTAACCTGCACATTCTTCTCCTTTAATTCCAACATAATTTCTGTTTTTATCATACGGCTGTTGAAGAAAGCAGTCAAGTAATATTCCATTTTTCAAAAAATTAATCCAGCTTAATCCCCGCCAACAAAGCTCCAAGACTAGAGCCAATGCTTTCATTTGAGGTGTACTGCTCTAATTCTTCGACTGGTTCTGTATCGACCATTTCTTCCTCTAAGGCTTTCATGGAAAGGCTGATTTTGTTATCACTGGTGTTTAAAACCTTTGCTTTTACTTTCTGTCCTTCTTTTAATACTTCCGAAGGTTTTTTGATACGTTTTTCACAAATCTGCGAAATATGTACCAGACCGCTCAAACCATTGCCAAGATTAATAAATGCTCCATATGGCATTAATGACTCAACCGTTCCTTCTAAAACAGTTCCAGGAACAATCATGGAAATCTTATGATTGCGTTCCTCAATTGCAGCTTCTTTGGCAACCTGTTTTGCAGATAATACCAGTTTTTCCTTCTCAGCATCTACAGTGATGACTTTTGCTTCCACCTCTTTACCAAGCCACTCGGTGGTATCCTCCACATAATCAAGCGCTAACTGGGAAGCCGGGATAAATGCACGGATGCCTTCCAGATAAGCAACAACACCACTTGGAACGCTCTCTTTGATGCGGACTTTTACGACCGTTCCATCTTCCATCATCTGTTTTAATTTTTCCCATGCCAAAGTATCATTTGCCTCTTTTCTGGATAAGAGAATATTACCTTGCCCGTCATCGGTGCTTACGACAGTTGCCTCAATCTCATCGCCTACGTGAATCTGCTCTAACACTGCAAAATCCGGGTCATTGCTGAAATCCTCCACTTTAATAATTCCCTGTGCATAATATTTTAAATCAAGTGTGATTTCCTCTTCACTGACCGCGATCACAGTTCCTGTAATAATATCTCCCTCTTTTATCCGGCGGAAAGATGCTTCTAATTCTTCTTTGAAATCGTCCATTGTTTCCATAGTCAAACTACCTCCATTGTTCTGTCATTACTATGATATCTGTCATATATTTGTATAAGTATAGCACATATACGCCTTATCTACAACTTTCGCTTTTAGCAGAAGCGTGGCAGATTTCACAAAAAATATGGAAATTTCCTTAAGCCATCTTCCAGTTCAGCACCACCTTAAACAAATCACCATCGACAATGATATAAAAGCTGCCCTTCTGTGCCTCGGTAAAGCTTTTTGCAATTGCAAGCCCAAGACCGGAGCCTTCTGTATTGCGGGACGCATCGCCACGCACAAACCGCTCGGATAATTCATCACCACGGACTGTCAACTCCACGGCAGACATGTTACGCATGGTTATTGTTACTTTTTCCTCATTTTTTACAACATCAATATACACCCGACTGTTTGGCATCGCATATTTCTGAATATTGACAAACAGATTCTCAAAAATGCGGTAGGTTTTCTGGCTGTCGAGCTTTAGCATGATTTTTTCTTCCGGAACATTCCAGCGAAGCTTTAACCCCATCTGCTCAAATTTATCGGTATGCTCCACGCTCACCTGTTTCATCAGGTTTACCACGTCCACGTCCATGAGATTTAATGTAATATTATTGGTCGTTGCCTTGCTCACTTCGAACAAATCCTCGATGAGAACTTTTAAACGCAGAGATTTTTTCTCTAATGTTTCAATATAGGATTTCCGCTCTTCCTCTGTGATGTCCTCTTTTTTCAGCAATTCTACATATGTTGTGATTGCTGTTAAAGGAGTTTTTAAATCATGCGAGACATTTGTAATTAATTCTGTTTTCATGCGCTGGCTTTTCACTTCCTCGTCCACCGCCTTTTTAAAGCCGGTACGGATTTGTGTGAGCTGCTCCTTAAACGGCTCAAATACACCAATGTCCTCCGTGATGACAGTGTCTAAATCGCCCTCTGCAATCCGGCGCACTCCCTTCATCAAAACACCATAATCTTTTGCGATTTTGTCATAGTATTTTTTCAGCAGATAAAAAAGTACAATCGAATAAATCACCAGTCCGACAAGTCCAAACATCCACATACACATCAGTACTGCCAGCACAAGAAAATTAATTCCGACAATTTTTACAATTGTTTTTGTTGACTTTGCACTGAAATCAATATGATTTACCTCGTCTGTGAACTGGTTCCATTTTTTCTTTATCCACGGAAAAATCTGATAAATGAAGCTGTACTGTTTGATATATTCCTTTAAACCAACACAAAAAACCGGATAAATACATAATACGGACAAAAAAATGGCTGTAAAAATAAGGAAAAGTATTCCACCAGCTTTTAAAACATCCCACACATCGACCATTGCAAATCCAAACTGGCTTTTATATGGATAACCTGATGCCACATCAACATAAATATCATACATCGGAATTGACAGGATAATTCCAACGATGCCAGCCTCCATATAGCGCCATTTTGGCAGATAATCCGGAAGGTTTTCATTTTTCCAGACTTTTTTGCTGCACATAATAATTACAAATACTGCAATTGCCAGCATTGTAATAACATATGCCACATTTCCCCCGTTTGATGCAACATAATAAAAATCACTTGTGTAATAATCTTCACTGTCAAAACCTGCTATATTATATGGAATGCCATATACTACCTCAAAATTTTTCATTGGAGTATATATATAATCATTGTCCTGTGCATAGCTTTTCATTGAATTATAGCGGTCTGCATACAAAAACTTTTTTATGAGCTCATCCTTTGAAATATCTTGCGCCTTTTTTACTTCCACGTTAAGCATTCCGTCCGCGTCAAAGCGGAGTACGATTAAACTCTGATAAGAAAGCCAGTACTCCTCATCTTTATCCGCATCAAAATTGTTATCTAAAGCTTCCTCCAGTGTTTTATCTGTATTTATCTCTTCCCTTGTTCCATCTGTTGCATAATAATCAATTTCAGACCGGACAGACTCAAATTCCATATCCCATTGTTCGATATAATCATAAATATCATAAGTATTATCCTTTTCTGACAGAAATGCGGCCGATTTATTTTCTTCCTGCTGCGGCACCAGTTCTGTATATAATACATAGGCTCCCTGATAAAGCGTATCAATATAATCATAATTTATATTGTCACCTGCGGCTGCCTGCTCTGCCGACTTTTTTTCCGCATTTGTAATCATCCATGGAAAAAGACAGATGTTTACAATGACTGCTATTAATATTCCTGCAATAATAATTGCAATTCTGACGTTACGGTTGTTTTTCAATTTTGTATCCAACTCCCCACACCACCTTTAAATATTTTGGTTCTCTCGGGTTAATCTCTATTTTGTCCCGGATGTTTCTTACGTGTACCATAATGGTATCCGTATTGATTGCTTTTTCATTCCAGACCCTCTCGTATATTTCCTCTGCGGAAAAAACTCTGCCCGGATTTTTCATCAGAAGTGCCAGAATTTTAAATTCAATCGGTGTCAGCTTTACCGGATTGCCGTCCACAAAAAATTCAACTGTTTCCTCGTTTAACTCCAGTCCGCCTATCACATATGTTTTACTGTTTTCCTCTTTTTTCTGCGCCATTCCCATAAAGCGGGTATAGCGGCGGAGCTGGGAGTTGACCCTTGCCATTAATTCCAATGGGGTAAACGGTTTCGTCACATAAT
>CAKRCJ010000019.1 GCA_934307185.1 uncultured Roseburia sp. | reverse complement strand
TTTTCTTTTTCCGTAGTTTATTGATAAATTGTAAAATTCCTTTCCTGCTGCCGCAATTTATGCTGTGAACGATAGCCGCAAAATCTGCAAATCTACGTTATCTAAATTCCGAGGAATGGTGTTTTGGGGACAATTCAAAGTGTATAATCAACAAAAATTAGGGCTGAGGTTTTGATGTCACAGTCATGGTATTGGCAAATCCGGTCGCCTATTTCCAGCAGGTTTATCCATAACACAGCCTAAATCGTGGCAGCGTCATTTTTCCTTAAACTCTGGTTTGACCGTTAGCTGATTTTCTGTTGAAACTCTTCTATGGAATTTACCCTGGCCGCAATTTTACTCCACTGAAATAATTTTTCTTCATTTTTTTCCTGAAATAGAACCATTTTTAATTCATCAGAAATTGTTCCATAATCGACAAGAAAATTAAATATCGTTTCCCGGATTGCTTCTGCTCTTCCCTTTCGTTCCCCAATCTCAATTCCGGCTTCATATTCTGCCTTACGCAGCTTTTTTTCCTCTTCCTCTTTATCATATTCAAATATACTCACAGCTACAACCTCCGCTTTATTCGCTTTTAGAAATTCTGTAAGAATTCCCTCTTTGATACATTCGTCAACCGCACGGTTCACGGCTTTTTCTAATTTCATATTCTGCGCATATTTCCGGACTTTTGCAACATACATTGCATATTCTTTTAAAATCTGGCATTGCTCCATTAGTTCTTTATTATGACCTTCATTCACATTGAACATCGTCACAATCAGTTCTAATGCCGGTTTACCCGTGAAATTCTCATACATCTGCGATAACCTTAATTCCTGTTTGTCAGCTGATTTTCTCGTCCCGTTATAAAATACGATAAACTGTGGTGCCGGGATTTTTACAATGCTGGATACGTATAATGATTTTTTATCAACCAGTTTCTGATATTCACTAGATATGTAAAACAAATCCCGTAATGGAATATTGGGATTGTTGGTATCTCTCATATTCTTTTCCTCCTTGTGCAGGAGTACCATTTTCAGATTTTCTCCTGCTCTTAAATTAGTGATTGGATTTAAAAGCATAGATTTCTGAAATGAATAAAGAATTAAGATAATGGCTTATGCCATAGAACTTGTTCGAAATATGCTTTTTGTCAGAATAACATAAATGCACCTTAGTGACAAGTAATTTTACAGTTTAGATAACTTAAAACTCCGGTTTTAAATTTTACCTATAATATATAAGAAAGAAGTTGACGCAGTATAAGAAAAAAGGTAATATTTGAACGGAATATAAGCGTTTATTATATAGAAGGAAAGGTTTACGCATGAGCATTACCATAGAAGAACTAAAAAAGTTAGACAAAGACACATATCAGATAATCGATATCCGCGATGAAAACGAGGTCGCACACGGTGCAATTCCGGGGGCAGTTGCAACGCCGTCAGATGCAATCGAAGGAAACAGTGCGATTGATTTTTCAAAAAAACTGATTATCTGCTGCAGCAGAGGACGGTTCAGTGTAGAGGTCGCAGACACATTGACAGAAAAAGGAATAGATGCAGAAAGCTTAGAGGGCGGATACATTGCGTGGCTTTTGGACGCGATGAAGCAGGAGGAAGAACTTGACATCAGCAAAGATGTGGAGCTTAGTATCCGCAAAAAATTCCGTAAAAGCATCTGGTGCAAATTTACAAAGGCGATTAACGAATATGAGCTTGTGAAGCCGGGAGACCGCATTGCAGTCTGTATTTCCGGTGGAAAAGATTCTATGTTAATGGCTAAGCTTTTTCAGGAGTTAAAGCTTCATAACAAGTTTGAATTTGAGGTGAAGTTTCTTGTGATGGACCCTGGATACAGCCCGGCGAACCGCAAAGTAATCGAGGAAAATGCAAGAAAGTTAAATATTCCGGTTACTATTTTTGAGTCCGATATTTTTGATTCTGTCTATAATATAGAAAAATCACCGTGTTATCTGTGTGCGAGAATGAGACGTGGACATCTGTACCATTTTGCACAGGAACTTGGCTGCAACAAAATTGCATTGGGACATCATTATGATGATGTTATCGAGACGATTTTAATGGGAATGCTTTATGGTGCCCAAATTCAGACGATGATGCCAAAGCTTCACAGCACAAACTTTGAAGGAATGGAACTGATACGTCCACTTTATTTAGTACGTGAGGATGACATTAAGGCATGGCGTGACTACAACGGACTTCATTTTATCCAGTGTGCATGTAAGTTTACCGATACCTGTACAAGCTGTAACAATGAGAACCGTTCGAAACGTGTGGAGATTAAAGAGCTTATCCGAAATCTGAAGGAAGTAAACCAATATGTGGAGGGAAACATTTTCAAGAGTGTGGAAAATGTAAATCTTGAGACGGTGGTTGCCTACAAAAAAGATGGGGTAAAACATCATTTCTTAGATGATTATGACAGCAAGGGAAAACAGCAGCAGGAATAATTTATTTTATAAAATTTGATGAAAAAATATAAAAGAGCAGTTATGTAATGTAAAGCATAACTGCTTTTTTATATCTTTGTATTATTTTATGTGCATAACTTAAATTTATATGCGAAATTTGAGAAAAAAATAGCACAATATTTTACAAATATAATATAATAGAAATATGCAATATTGTGTCAGAAAATGATAGATGAACTTTTAGCTAATAATATTGTTTTGAAAATATAAAGATGGATTTGCTGAAAGGCATTTACCATAAATAAAGTACGAGGAGGTTGATAAGAATGGAATATACAAGACCAGAACTGAAAAAAATTTTCCTGTCAGGTGAAAGCATGCATGTTGCAGGAAATGCTCCACATTGTTGTCATACACTTTGCAACTAATGGTAGCGATGAGAAACAGAGAAATTCTCTCTGTTTCTCATATAATAAAACCCCAGAAAAGGAAACAAACTATGCAAAATTTTATAAAAAAATATCTTCCGGGATTAAGAGGTGTGCTTTTATTAGCATGCCTTATTTCTATATTGATAGAAGGAAGCAGTGTCCTGATTTCATTTTTGATAAGTAAGATTGTGGATATGGCGCCTGAAATGAACGGGATAAAAAATGCAGAAACAATACTAATTATTACTGTTGTAGTTGTTTTGGCAAGTGGTGTATTGCAGGAGTTAAAAATATATATTTCACAAAAGGCAAGCTGGAAAATAAAAACCAGGCTCCGTATGCACATACTTGAAAAATGTGTAAAATTGAAAAACGAGATATCCAGTCACATCCAAAGCGGAGAAATTGTGGAGTGGATTGAGCATGATACGGAGATGATATATTCCTTTTTTTCGGAGCAGTATATCACGATTGTCACAAGCGCTGTAATGCTGGCAGTGATACTGCTTTTACTGTTTTGCCAGAATATAAAAATTGGGATATATGAAAGTGTGTTTGTCTTGTTTGCAGGTACGGTTTTATATTTTGTCAAGCAGAAAAATTATGGTGTGAGAGCTGCCTGCCGGACAGAGAAAATCGCATTGACAGGGCTTGAAGGGGAGCTGTTTGACGCGGCAGATGATGTCCGGGGAAATCAGTGTGCGGGGGAAGTGTTAGGTATGTACAAAGGCAGAATAAACCGGTATATCCCGCTTTTGATGTATTCGGAACTGTCGCGTTGGAACACTTCCATCGTGATGCTTTTCCTACGGGCAGTAGGACTTACCGTATGCTTTGCAGAAAGCATTTATCTTTTACAACAGGGAAAAAGCAGCCTTGGTGATGCTTATCTGCTCTATCAGTACACAATTTATATTCTGTACCCATTGAATTTGCTGCAGCAGTATCTGATGGAGAAGCAGAGTATTGATGTCAGCGTGGAACGAATTACAAATTTATTTGCAATGGAGGAGGAAAAGCAGACGGCATGCGGGGAAAAAAGAAATCCGCACTATGATATTAGGTTAGAGCATCTGAAATTTTCCTATGAAAAAGGAAGCGAGGTTTTAAAAGATGTTGTGCTTGAAATACCGGAAGGAAAAGTATGCGGGTTAGGGGGAAGAACAGGAAATGGAAAAACGACAGTCGCTTCTATTCTGACCAAAATATGTATTCCTGATGCAGGCAGAGTATTAATAGGCGGTGAAGATATACAGGAAATAAAAACGGACTCGGTAAGAAAAATGATTGCATACATTCCACAGGAAAATACGCTTTTTCACAGTTCGCTGAGAGACAATATCACAATGTTTCAGGACAATGCAAAGACAGAGATAATCGAAAATGCCATAAGGGAGTTAGGATTAGAAAAGTGGTACACTTCGAAATTCCCGGAAGGATTACAGACAGTTCTTTTTGAAAATGGACAGGAACTGTCCGAGGGGGAAAAGCAGTTAGTTATTATATTGAGAGTTTATTTATCCGCTGCTAAAATACTGATTTTTGATGAAATCACAGCCAAAATGGACGCTGAAACAGAACAGAGAATTTTTGAAGCTTTGAAGAAGGCAATGAAAGGAAAAACGTGCATTATTATTTCACACAATGAGAAATTAAGAGAACTGTATGACCTCTATTATGAGCTTGAGGGAGGAAAAATTATTGGATAATACAAGAAAATTTGGCTGCACTTTTGTAAAGAAAAATCCGTGGAAGTATATAGAATGGCTGTTTATTGCTTGTATGAGTGACGTATCCCTTATGTTTCAGGGAGTGTTGATTTCAAAAATATTCGGAGAAATTAATGATAAAACTTATCAGAAAGCAATTTTGTTTCTGATTGCAACAGTCACTTTAATGTTGATGAGAATGCTTATTTTCAGAACGGATGCTTTGCTTGAAACCAAACTGAAAGCGGAAATAGAGTGCCGGATAAAAGAAACTGTTTTTGAAAAGATGTATCAGACAAACCATGCATCTGTGGAAGTGTCTGCCGGGGAATTTGCCAATATACTGACGACAGACCCGAAACAGCTTGCAGAGTACGTGGAACGTGTGTGGATTGGTCTGCCGTGCAATCTGATTTTTTCGATTGTATCTCTTGGAATTTTAATGAAAAGTAACAGTAAGCTGACACTGTTTGTTTTTGTGCCGTTAATTTTTCTGACTGTCATTTGTAATCTGCTAGGAGAGAAAATTCAGAAACTAAATCTGTTAAAGAGGGATGCAGAGGGAGAATTTGCGGAAAAAGTGGTAGATGTATCGAAAAATCTGGTGAATATCCGTCTTTCTGGAAACTGGAAAAAAATCCGTGAAAAACTGGAAACTGACAGCAGAAAGCTTGAAAAAATATCCGTTTCCGGTGCAATGCTTCAGGAGTTTGTCTATTATTTGCCGGATGCAAGCTATTATATTGGAGTCGTTGTAATTCTTTTTGCACAAATTTTGAATAAGGATGGATTTTCCATCGGACAATACATGCTGTTTGAAAATTCGCTTTCTCTTGTAAACTCCGTTTTTATGGCATATTCCATGGCAGAAATCGAGAAACAAAAAAGCATCGTCTCGATGGCTCATATTGAAAAAATAGGAGAGTTTATCCGCAATGTCTGTGTGCAAAAGGAAGAAAAAACAGAGAAGAAGAGCGTAAAACCGGACGGAAAATTAAAAATTGTTAACTTTGGGAATTATTACATAAATCAACCGGATAGTGTGAAAAAAGAGCCGGAAAACAGCACCACGGAGACATCAGAAATTGAAATTTTACTAGGAAAAGTAAATGTAATGACAGGAAAAGTCGGAAGCGGAAAGACAACCTGGCTGAAAGCATTACAGGGCTTTATTTACCATGAGGGATATGTGGAATACGAAGGAAAACAGTATCGGGATTTGTCGGAGATGAGGCATTTATTTTCGGTTGGCTATTCTCCGCAAAAACCACATTTTTTTCAGGAAACATTTCTGGACAATATCAGATTATGGAGACCGGAAAAAGAGGCGGAATATGAGCGGGTGTTAAATAAAACAGACCTTAAGAAAGATATTTCTGAATTTTCATTAGAAACAAGACAGGATATTGGCCGGGACGGGGCTGCCCTGTCCGGTGGACAGAAGTTAAGACTTTCGCTGGCGAGAATGTTGTATGAGAAAAAAGATATTTATTTCATTGATGATATGTCAAGCTCCGTAGATACGGACACTTTCCAGAAAATGTGGACGCATATCATTAAGGAGAAAGATCCATGCGAAACATTTGTTATTATTTCAAATTCGGAATTTATTATAAAAAATGCGGATAAGGTGATAACGTTGTAAATGAATACGCCATGCTATAGGAATAACCTATACCATATTCAAGAAAAAAACAATTATCCAAATGAACAAAAGAATGATAAAATTATCATATCAAAGAAATCCTATAAAATAAGTGGGAAAATAACAGGGAGAAAATATGGCAGAGAAAAATCTTGATTTTGATAAAGTAACAGACAGGCGGAATACGAATTGTTTAAAATATGATTTTGCAGTGGAGAGAGGAAAGCCGAAGGATATACAGCCTCTCTGGGTTGCGGATATGGATTTCCCGACGTCCTCGTATGTGCAGGAGGCTCTGCAAAAGCAGGTGGCACATGGTATTTTCGGCTACAGTGAAGCGAAAGAGTCTTACTTTGAGGCAGTGAGCGGCTGGCAGAAAAGACATCACGGCTGGAATGTAAAAAAAGAGTGGCTTATTAAGACACCGGGAATTGTTTTTGCCCTTGCGATGGCGGTAAAGGCGTTTACAGAGCCGGGGGATGCAGTGCTTATCCAGTCACCGGTTTATTATCCTTTTTCAGAGGTTATAAGCGATAATGGCAGAAAGATTGTAAGCAGTGATCTGGTGCTCGGCGAAGATAACCGCTACCATATAAATCTGGAAGATTTTGAGAAAAAAATTATTTCGGAAAACGTAAAACTGTTTTTCCTCTGCAATCCGCATAATCCGGTCGGCAGAGTGTGGACGAAGGAGGAGCTGACAGCAATTGGTGATATTTGCTACAGACATCGGGTGCTTGTCGTGAGTGATGAAATTCATCAGGATTTTGCATTTAAAGGAAAACATCAGGTATTTGTGAATTTAAAGAAGGAGTACGAAGAAATTACCGTGACCTGTACCGCACCAAGCAAAACGTTTAACATTGCAGGGCTTCAGGTTTCAAATATATTTATCTGTAACGAAGAGCTTCGGAGAAAATTTAAAAAGCAGCTTGATGCAGCAGGCTACAGCCAGTTAAATGCATTAGGGCTTGTTGCCTGTGAAGCCGCTTACCGCGACGGCGAAGAATGGTATCAGGCAATGCATGCATACGTGAAAGAAAATATTGCATTTACGAAGAAATTCGTGGAGAAAGAGCTTACGGGCATAAAAATGACAGAACATGAGGGTACTTATCTTGTCTGGCTGGATTTCAAAGGTCTTGGACTTACGACAGAGGAGCTTGAAGATTTTATTATCAACAAAGCAGGACTTTGGTTAGACAGTGGGAAAATATTCGGGGACAGCGGAAAAGGCTTCCAGAGAATTAATGTGGCGTGCCCACGCAGCGTGCTTGTGGAAGCATTAAATAAAATAAAAAAAAGTATTGACACATATATTGTGTAACGTTATAATCTAAACATATCAGATATTCCTATAGGATTAGTAGGAAATAAAAAGGAGCGGAAAATATGAGTGAGATTAAATCAAGTGCATTAGAATTAATAGGAAAAACACCAATTGTAAACGCAAGCAGATATGCAGCAAAAGCAGGCGTAACAGATGCCAATATTTTAGTAAAATTAGAAGCATTTAATCCTGCAGGTTCTGTAAAGGACAGAATTGCCCTTGCAATGATTGAGGATGCAGAGAAGAAAGGTCTTTTAAAAGCAGGCGCAACCATCATCGAGCCGACAAGCGGTAACACAGGTATCGGTCTTGCAGCAGTTGCAGCAATAAAAGGATACCGCGCAATCCTTACACTTCCGGATACCATGAGTGTTGAGAGAAGAAATCTGTTAAAAGCATACGGCGCGGAGCTTGTGCTGACAGAGGGCGCAAAGGGAATGAAGGGAGCCATTGCAAAAGCAGATGAGCTTGCAAAAGAAATTCCTGGAGCAGTTATTTTAGGACAGTTTGTAAACCCTGCAAACCCGGCAGTACACAAAGCAACAACAGGACCGGAAATCTGGGAGCAGACAGAAGGAAAAGTGGATATTTTTGTTGCAGGTGTTGGCACAGGTGGAACAATCACAGGTGTAGGCGAATACTTAAAAGAGCAGAATCCGGATGTAAAAGTAGTTGCAGTAGAGCCGGCAACAAGTGCAGTGCTTTCTACCGGAAAAGCAGGAGCACACAAAATTCAGGGTATTGGTGCAGGATTTGTTCCTGATACATTAAATACTTCCGTATATGATGAAATTATCCCGATTGAGAATGAAGATGCATTTGAAGAGGGAAGAGCATTTGCAGTAAGTGAAGGAGTATTAGTTGGTATTTCTTCCGGTGCAGCATTAAAGGCAGCTGCCATTTTAGCAGCAAGACCGGAAAACAAAGGAAAGAATATCGTTGTTCTTCTTCCAGACTCCGGCGACAGATATTTATCTACTGCATTATTCAGTAACTAAAATATCGCTGATGCGCAAAAGGCATTACGGTTCATGCAGGAGTTGCGGCCACAGATGTCAGGCAGGCGAAAGCCTGCGCGCATCGTACGATGCTGTAGCCGCTGGTAGGGCATAGGTTTGCAAAACCGAAGTTGGTGGTTCGAATCCACCCAGTGTCATTTTCTGTTTTATATTTACAAAGTTGTATTTTGAGTGTATCTTAGAAGTTGCCTGAAAACAATACAATTGCTAAATAATTGCGAAACTTAAATTTAGTTACTTATCTAATATGCGGTTTCAAAATCAAAAGTGATTACAATGACAAGCGGTTCACTGTGGAAAAATATTTTCTTTTTCAGTGTACCGCTTATATTTTCGCAGTTACTTGAAGTAATGTTTAATTTAAGTTTATGAAACCAGACGCTTGCATATACTATTTGCGGACAATATAATAATTGTCAGGATAGAGTTTCAAAAAATAAAAAAATTTGAAATTTTGAAAGCGATATAGCAGAGTGGTTATTGAAAGAATAAAATCAGAAAGAGAAGATTTTCAATGGAATTAGATATCACAGGACTTTTAAATGCCTGCTCGTATGCACTTGACTGTGTCGAGGCAGAGCTGACACAGGTTCAGACAAGACATGGAAAAAGAGTTGCCTACATGAGCGTGTGCATGGCAGAAAAATACGGAATAAAAGGTGATGCCCTCAAAGATTTGGCGGCGTGTGCACTGCTTCACGACAATGCACTGACGCAATACATAAAAGAAGAGTTTGACAATGATTTAACAGATAACAGCGCAGAGACTATCACGCAGTCACAGCTTGGCCTGCACTGTGTTTATGGGGAAAACAATCTGAAAAAGTATCCATTTCTGACTGATGTGGAAAATGTGATTTTATATCATCATGAAAATGCGGACGGCTCCGGTCCGTTTGGAAAAACATGGGAGGAAGTGCCGTTTTTTGCAAGATTAATTCATTTGAGTGATATTTTAGATGCCTTTTGCAGAGCACCGCAGTTTGACGAGGCGGCATGGGAGCGCGCAAAAGCTTATCTGGAGAAATGCAGGGGAAGCAAATTCGACGAAGAATGTGTGGACTTATTTTTTGAGGTGTTTTCCAAGGAGAATTTTTTGACTCTGACAGATGATGATTTAGAAGAACGTCTGTGGAAAAAAGTTCCGCACCAGAAGAAGGACTACAGCTATGAGGTGTGCAGAAATTTTGCGGATTTATTTGCGAAAATCATTGATTACAAATCCAGTTTTACAAGCAGACACTCCATTGGTGTGGCACAATGCGCCGAAAAACTGTCAAGATATATGAAGTTTGATGAGGATACCTGTCAGAAAATGTATCTGGCAGGCGCATTGCACGATATTGGAAAAATTGCAATCGGAAATCAGATTTTGGAGAAACCCGACCGGCTGACCGAAGAAGAATTTTCCAAAATGAAAAATCATGCCGGATACACTTATATGCTTCTTTCTAAGGCAGAGGGAATGGAAGACATCAGAGACTGGGCGGCTTTTCACCATGAAAGATTAGACGGAACAGGATATCCGTTTGGAAAAACCGCAAAAGACCTTAACACAAAAGAGCGTATCATGGCGTGCGTGGATATTTATCAGGCGCTCACAGAGGACAGACCTTATAAAAAGGGCATGGACCATGAGACTGCCTGTAAAATCCTTTCTGACATGGCGGGAAAGGGCTGGATTGACGGAGAAATTGTAAAGCAGACAGAAAGCTGTTTTGCTTAATTTAAAATTACATCTATAATGAAAGATAAGAATATTTTTATCTTTTTTTCACATAATAACTCCAAAGCTAAATGCTAGAAAAACAGGATAAGACTAAAATATGGCGATGGAGGAGAATATCAGCATGAAAGCAACAGGAATTGTACGCAGAATAGATGACTTGGGGAGAATTGTAGTTCCGAAAGAAATACGGAGAACGTTAAGAATTCGTGAGGGGGATCCGTTAGAGATTTTCACCGACCGTGAGGGCGAGATTATTTTAAAAAAATATTCCCCGATTGGAGAACTGAGCCAGTTTGCGGGAGAATATGCGGAAAGCCTTGCCCAGACAACGGGGCATCTGGTTGTTATCACAGACTGCGACCATGTGGTGACAGCGTCCGGTACTGGGAAAAAAGAATTTGAGGGGAAACCAATCAGCAGACAGTTAGAGGATGCCATCAGTGACAGAAAAAGCTTTCTTGCAGGCAGAAATGACACGGATTTCATTAAAATTACATTAGATGATGCCGGAGAATTCGGGCAGCAGGCATTAAGTACGATTATCTGTGAGGGAGATGCAATCGGTGCGGTTATTTTATGTGAAAAAGATGAAAAATCCAAAATGACGGAAACCGAGAGTAAGCTTGCGATTGCGGCAGCCGGATTTTTGGGAAAACAGATGGAGCAGTAAAAGGAAACGGGGATAAAGCATGAAGTTTATGCATATATCAGATGTGCATCTTGGGGTGACACCGGATGCAGGAAAAAAATGGAGTGAGAAAAGAGCACAGGATATCTGGGATTCTTTTGCGGAGATGATTGCCATTGCAGCAAAAGAATCTCCGGATTTTTTGCTGATTTCCGGGGATTTATTTCATAAGCAGCCATTAAAGCGGGAGTTAAAAGAGGTCTGTGGGCTTTTTTCTAAAATTTCACAGACAAATGTAATTCTAATGGCGGGAAATCATGATTACATACAGCAGAACTCTTATTACAGGACGGTAGGATTTCCGAAAAATGTTTTCTTTTTTCCGCGGCAGGAAGTCACCTGCTTTGATTTTCCAGAGAAAAATACGGCAATTTACGGCTTAAGCTACTGGCAGCGGGAGATAAAAGAGCCGCTTTACGATACCGTCTGTCCGAAGAATGGAGAAAGAATTAATATTCTTTTAGCGCATGGCGGGGATGAAAAGCATATTCCTTTTTCCCCACAGAAAATAGTAGACCACGGCTTTGACTATATTGCGGCAGGGCATATTCATAAAGGACAGCAGCTTGTCGCAGGGCGTGCCGTGATGGCTGGGGCATTGGAGCCGACCGACTGCAATGATACCGGTTCACATGGTTACTGGCTTGGAACGATAGAAAAGGGAAAGAGCAGCATTTCCTTTTACCCGGTGAAAAAATGTGAATACTGCCATGAGACAATTAGAGTGACACCGGAAATGACAGAGCATGGGCTGAGGGATGCAATTGCAAGGCTCACAGAAAACAGCGAAAAGTACAAGTATTTCTGCCTCCGGTTAGAGGGAAGAAAAGACCCGGACATTACCTTTGATTTGGAAAAAATAGAGCAGATGGAGCGGGTGGTCAGTGTGACAGAGCAATGTGTACCCGATTACAATTATGAGAAGCTGCAGAAAGAGCATGAAAATTCACTGCTGGGTGCTTACATTTCTTCCATGGCAGGAAAAGAGGACAATCCGGTTGCAGCGAAAGCATTAGAATATGGCGTCAGCGCATTATTAGGACATGAGATATGCAGATAAAAGAAGCAAAAATATTTAATTTTGGAAAATTACAGAATAAAAAAGTGATATTTTCACCGGGAATTAACATTGTTTACGGAAAAAATGAAGCGGGAAAAACGACATTACATACATTTTTAACGGCAATGCTATTTGGACTCGAAAAAGGGAGAGGACGCGCATCGGCTTCGGATAAATACAGCCAGTATGAGCCGTGGCATGCTCCGTCCTTTTATTCCGGTTCGTTAAGATTTCTTGTGGACGGACAGCCGTTTTATTTGGAACGAAATTTTTACACGAAGGAAAAATCCGATTATCTCCGGAATGAGTCAGATGGGGAAGAATTAGATGTGGCATATGGGGACCTTTCGATGCTTCTTGGCGGTGTTGGAAAAGAAACATATGCGAATACCTACGACATTCCACAATCGGGTGCGGCAACAGGAGCAGAGATGATAAAGCTTCTTTCTGAGTATCTGGCAAAAGCATCGGACGGAACTGAGGAGGAGGTTTCGGTTTCAGATGCGGTGGCAGCACTTAACGGAAGGAAAAAAGAGCTGCTTTTGGAGCAGAAAAAAAGTGAGCAGAAAAAGGAAAATGAACGGGCAGCGCTTTTGGTAGAAAAACGCCTGCTTGCAGAGGAATGTGAAAGATTAAGGGCATCTGTCGGAGAATTTGAGCGTGAGCATAGGGAGCTTCTTTTGAGACAGCAGAAAGAAGAACAGGAATACAAAGAACAGCTTTTGAGACAACAGGAGGAGCAGGAAGATAACGAACGCCTTCTTGCGCGGCAGAAAGAAACAGAAAAACGAAAGAGCCGGCTTGTGCTTTTCCTGTCTGTGCTTTCGTTTGTTATGGCGGTGCTTTTTTTCTTTTTGGGAAAAGAGAAAACATCCTCTCTTTTTGTGTCTTTGGAAACAATTTTTACCATACTTACGGTGATGGGAGCGGTTGTTTTTTGTATCAGGCAGAGAAAGCAGAAAAGTGCAGGGCAGAGGTATGCCGGGGAGCAGAGTGGCAATTTGGAATATGACGCAAAGCAAAGTGGCAATTTGGAATATGCTGCCGGGCAAAATAACAATCCAGAATATGCCACCATGCAGGCAGAAAAAAATAACAGCGTAAGGCATGCCATCGAATATGCAGAAAAAATGCTGTCTGATTTGAAGGACTCCCTTCAGGAGAAAGAAACGAGACTTTTTAATATTGAAGAGGAGCTTGCAGCAAAAGAGGCAAAAAGTGAGCCTGAGCGGCGCATGGAGGAAGATATTCTTGCGTTAGACATGGCGGCGCAGGAGATAGAACGGATTTCGAAAGCATATTATGAGGATAGGAAGGACGGGCTGAATGCAGAAATTTCAAGGCTTGTATCCATTTTTACCGCGGGCGCATATGACAGTGTAAGACTCGATGACAAAGGAAAATTGCAGATTTTTACCGAGGGAAAAGAGGTAGAGCCGCAGGCATTAAGCAGAGGGACGTTAGAGCAGATTTATCTTGCCCTTCGTATTGCAGTCGGAAATGTGGTTGCCAGTGAGGAAAAGCTTCCGGTTCTTTTTGATGATGCCTTTGCATTATACGATGATGAAAGACTGGCGCACACATTAAAAACACTCGCTGCAATGGAGAACCAGATGATTATTTTTACCTGTCAGGACAGAGAGGAGCGTATGCTTAAACAACTGGGACTTTTGTACCAGAAAATTACTCTGTCAATTCCGACACGAAGATAATATTTTGTAATGATTGAATGAAAAAGTCAGGAAGGGGATTTTATGGCGAAGACAAAAAAGAAGAAAAAACACCGGCTGTTCTGGCATTTTTTCCACATACAATTAGTGCTTTTATTATTAGTAATCGGAGCAATCGGTTATTACTTTTTAGGCGGATATGGAGAAGAGGTACAGCAGCTAAAAGCAGATGCAATCCGTCTGGTACGCCAGTCAGATAAAAATACATTCCGAGCAAATCAGACAAGCGTAGTGTATGCAGCAGACGGCAGTGTGATTTCCACGTTGAAATCCGGAAAAGACACCTATTATCTCACGATAGATGAAATACCGGTGAATGCAGTATCAGCAATTGTAAGTATTGAGGATAAGAAATTTTTCCGGCATAAAGGCATTGATTATCGTGCTCTTTTGCGCGCAGTGACAGCGATGTTAAAAAATGGTGAGGTGACGCAGGGTGGAAGTACAATAACCATGCAGCTTGCCCGTAATGTTTTTTTGTCACAGGAAAAAACGTGGCAGAGAAAAATCGAAGAAATGTATATTGCAACAGAGCTTGAAAAAAAATATACAAAAAATGAAATATTAGAGTTTTATCTGAATAACATTTATTTTGGAAACGGCTACTATGGAATACAGTCAGCAGCAAGGGGATATTTTGACACGGATGCACAAAATCTGTCGTTATCACAGATTGCCTTTTTGTGTGCGATACCGAACAATCCGACGCTATACGACCCGCTTACGAATAAAATCAATACGCTTTCCCGTAGAGACCGCATTTTAAAAAATATGTTAGATGATGGAAAAATCGCGCAGACAACCTACAATAAAGCAATCGCAGAGACAATCATACTAGAGCGTCCCGAAGAGCTTGCAAAAAATGATTACGTGGAAACATATACATATCACTGTGCGACCAGGGCGCTAATGGAAAATGAGGGATTTATTTTCCAGAATGATTTTGATACCGAGGAGGAACAGGAGGCATACGAGGACAATTATAACACGGTGTACAGTGACTGCCAGAAAAAGCTTTACACAGGCGGATACCGTATTTATACATCGTTAGACCTTTCCCTCCAGGAAAAGCTGCAAAATGCGGTAGATGATAAGCTTTCGGGATTTACGGAAGTGAGTGATGAGGGTGTATATACCTTACAGGCATCCGCGGTCTGTATTGATAATTCGACCGGCTTTGTGAGTGCGATTGTCGGGGGAAGAAGCCAGGATTTTAAGGGTTACACCTTAAATCGTGCCTATCAGAGTTTCAGGCAGCCGGGAAGTTCGATAAAGCCGTTAATCGTGTATACACCACAGTTTGAGGGAGCATACACACCGGATACAGTGGTCGTAGATGAGCCAATCGAGGACGGACCGAAAAATGCAAACGGCACTTATTTAGGGGCAATCACTGTCCGGACAGCCGTGGAGCAGTCAGTTAATATTATTGCGTGGAAACTGTATACAGAGCTGACACCGGAAAAAGGCTTACAGTATTTAAAAAATATGAATTTTTCCAAAATCAGTTCTTCGGATTACAGACCGGCAACAGCGTTAGGCGGTTTTACGAACGGTGTTTCTGCGCTGGAGATGGCATCCGGTTATGCGGCACTTGAAAATGACGGGAATTTCCGAAATCCGACCTGCATTGTAAAAATACTGGATGCAGATGGAAACGAGGTTTATGTGTCAAATCAGGAAGAAATACCTGTTTATAAGAAAAATGCCGCCCGCATGATGACTGATGTCTTAAAAGGGGTTATCACGAACGGAACCGGAAGGGGACTTGGACTTGGCGCAATGCCGTGTGCCGGAAAAACCGGAACAACAAATGACCATAAGGACGGCTGGTTTGTCGGTTATACAAGATATTACACTACAAGCGTATGGGTTGGGTATGACATGCCAAAAGAATTAAAAAAGCTGTCTGGAAGCACCTATCCGGGAAGCATCTGGCAGGAATTTATGAAACAGGCGCATGAAGGGTTAGACCCGCTGGAATTTTTACCGTATGCAAAAATAGCGGATGAATACCTCATTACACCGGACGATGGAGAGACACCGGAGGGAGAAGTAACGCAGGACGGTGAAACGACACCAGAGGAGCAAAATCCGTCACAGGACAACAATGCGCAGGATGCACAGCCGGATAACGGACAGGAGGAGCCGGAAAATCCGTCACAGGATACAGTGCCGGCGGAAGATACACCGTCACAGGATACGACGCCGGCGGAAAATACACCGCCACAGGATACGCCGCCGGCAGAAGATACACCATCACAGGATACGACACCGGCGGAAAATACACCGCCACAGGATACGACACCGGCAGAAGATACACCGTCACAGGATACGCCGCCGGCGGAAAA
>CAKRCJ010000018.1 GCA_934307185.1 uncultured Roseburia sp. | reverse complement strand
CCTGCCTCATCCCCTAATTGCCAAACTGTATGTAACCCCTTGATTTTAAATATATATATTGCAAACATCAATATACTCATACAAATTCCAATATACTTATATTGACGATTAGACAACTGTATTTTTTTCATAAAATTCATCTATTTTTCTCCATATATATTTATATTAATTTTTCAAATAGCTTTTGCATATTACTATATACTACATTTGACTCATATTTTTCCAAAAATAACTTTCTTACATAATATTCATACTCTACTTTCTTTCCACTATTAAAAAAATTATTTATAGCTTTAATATATTCTTCTGCTGTATTACATCTTTCAATTCCATCTATGCCATCTACTTCATACCCTTCAAGTGCTTCGTCACTTGCAAATATATGCCGACCGTACATCATTGCCTCAGCTGTTTTTACCTTCATTCCAGCACCATAACGAATTGGCATAACTACTGCTGCATGTCGATAATAATAATCCGATGGTCTATCTACTCTTCCAACGACAGAAACATTTTTATATTTCTCATACTCTTCTTTTTTTGTTTCAAAACCATTACCAACAATGTTTAATCTTACATTCTCAAGTGAAGGCATAACATTCTCAATAAACCACTCTATGCCATCCTGATTTGGTCCAAATAAACTTCCCAAAAATAATATTTCCCTATCATATTCTTTATTAGTCCTATCTATATCAAAGCTATCCTCAAATGTAATAGGTAAATTGAGATCTGATTTTCTACCATATAAAAATTCCATTCTTCTTGAATCGCGTTCATTCAAGCAAATAACACAGTCAGCTAAAGTAGCCCATTTATCATTCTTCTTTGCAGCCATATATGCAGGATAATACACCAAACCTTCTTTTTTCACTTTATTATAGGTGTAATCAGCTTCCATATTGTGAAAGAACACTACTGTCTTATAATTTGCCTTTCTTCTCATTATTCTGCCAAGAATCGAAAAATCTAAAAAAAGTAAGTCAGGTGAAACGCTATCTATATACTGAAAAAATTTTCTTTCTTCCCACGGTAAATAAACCCTGCATCCTCCTAACGCAGCAATTAGTAATTTAAAATTTCCCACTAATTTTGGAAATACATCTTCCCTTTCATTTTTAGAATTTATTTTACCAATTTCTTCTGGCAATGCAAAAACACATACTTGAACATTATCTTCTCCAAAATATTTTTGCACCATATTCAAATGTTCTTTAGAAGCCTTCACTCCACCATTGCCATTGCCATCAAATATATTTGTAGTTGTAATAAATAATGCTTTTTTCTTTTGATTTTCTGTCATATATTTTATCACCACTCAACCTTTATCTTTTTGTTGCCTTCATATAAATTCTTCCCAATACCATAAGTATATTTGCACCCAAATAACTAGATACTAACATTATTTTTAATGTCTTAGCAACTTCTCTGTCCCTCAATACACTTGCACGATATTTCTTTAAATTTGACATTGTTTCTTTCTTATCTTGTCTATACTTTTTATCAAACGGTAGCTCCATTAAATATTGAAGTTGCGCCAAACAATATCTGCATCTGGCCGCCTGTTCTATTTCTGGATAGTTCTCTTTTACATATTTTAATAAACTATCTGCAATTATAATTCTGTCTTTTTTCTTTTTTGTAAATTTGTCATGTTGTGTTGAAAGATTATGTATTCTATAAAAATATACAGTATGTGAACTGTAAATTAATTTCGATGCACGTCCTAATACTTTATACATAATTGCATAATCCTCATAGCCCATATTAAGTGGGAATTTAATATCTCCCCATACATTTCTTCTTATAAGCTTACACCATGGACTAGGAGCAAATTTTCTCTGATATGAAAACTCTCTTAATGAGCCACTAGCATCGTAACTCTCAAAATTTTTCTCATTTATATTATTTTTCGCTCTTTTTAAATCCTCGTCATTCCAAAACTTTATATATTCACATTGAACAATGTCTGCATCCTGTGACTGTGCAAGATTAAGCATATATTCAACATAATCATTACTTAAAATATCATCACTATCTGCAAAAGCAATATAATCCCCTTTTATCTGTTCTAGTGCCATATTTCTTGCATCTGCCTGACCACCATTCTTTTTATGTAAAACAACAATCCTATCGTCTTTTTCTGCATATTTGTCGCAAATACCAGCACTTCCATCTGTAGATCCATCATCTACCAAAAAAATTTCCAAATTTTCATATGATTGAGAAATAATTGAATTAATACATTCTTCTAAGTATATTTTTGCATTATATATAGGAACAATTATCGAAACTAAACTTTCTTTCATTCTTATTTTACTCCATCATACAAATTTTTAATAATTTCTGCCATTCTATCCCATGAATATTTGTCGGCTTCTGCAATAATATTGTTTTTAAAAGCTTCTGCCTTATTTTCAGAAAAAAATCTATTTACGCTTTTAGCTATTGCCTCCACATTTTGAGTTTCTACGATGTATCCAGTCTTTCCATCCAAAACGACCTCCGGCAACCCTCCTACATTTGTTGCAATTACAGGCTTTTCAAATCCATACGCAATCTGAACTATTCCGCTCTGTGTAGCTGATTCATAAGGAAGAACTACAACATCTGATGCCGTAAAATATTTTTCAACTTCCTTATCTGGAATATATCCATCATGAATTTCAATATACTCAGACACATTATTTTTCTCTATTAATTTCAAATATTCATCTTTATCTCCAGCAAAGTCTCCAACTATCAAAAGCTTTACATTCTCTGTATTTTTCACGATTTTTGGTAATGCATTTATTAAATGTTTTAATCCCTTATATTCTCGAACAAAACCAAAAAACAATAAAACCTTCTCATCTTCTGGAATATGTAACAACCTTCTTCCTTCTTCTTTGCTCATATTCTGCAATTTAAATGCATTATATGTTGGGTGAACTGTCCTCTTGTATTTCGGATTTTTCTTAATGGATTTTAAATCATTTTCATCCTGTTTCGATTGTACAATAAAATAATCTCCTTGCTTTAATACCGTTTTGGCTAAAAACCGGTCCATTGGAAACCTTTCATGAGGAAATACATTATGACAAACAAATAAAACTTTGATTTTTCCAAGTAATTTGCATATGCTCCAATAACATGGAGAAAAATAAGGATGCCACCACTGTAAAATCACCATATCCGGTTTTAACTCACGAATTTTCAATGCAGTCTGAACCCAATTTATAGGATTGGCTGTATTAATATAAAAATCAGTATTTTCAATTTTAAAAGCATCATTATCATAATCTCTTTGCTCTTTTTTAAAGAGAATTTTAGGATATTGCAATTTATACGACATCATATGCACTTCATTTTCCTTAGCCAAAGCTTTGTACATTAATCCTGTATAATGAGATATTCCCCCTTTATATGGATATACTGGTCCCACCAAAACAATTTTCATCTTATAATCTCCTTGTAAAAATCAAATGCATCACTTCTGTATAAAATAATGCTCCTATAATCAAAAGATATATTCTCAACAATGGATATTCTATCAATATTGGCACATTGACTAATTTTTCTTGCATAATCGTCCACAACCATAAATGACACAAATAAATATATAAAGACCTCTCGCCAATAAAATTAGCAACTTTATTACCAAATTTTCCAAAATATAATATTTCGCAGATTAAAAATGATAACAATATTCCCGAACAGGTTTTTACAACATTTGAAAACATACTTCCCTTAATTAATACAAATCCCGCACCTGTAACTGCAAATGCAATCAAAAGAATTGCTGTAATCCCGATAGTATCTTTTTTTTTCATTTCGTTTAATTTATCTATAATAATTTTTTCATACTCTGCAATTAACATTCCAGCAGGAAACAGCAATAAACCATTATACCATCTTGCATTAAACTTCATCATAATAAAAAACACTGCCACAATTAAGCTATATATTATGTCATAAATAATTATTTTTTTTCTATTTCCTTTTGCAAACAACCAACTTATAAAAAAGCCCATATACTCTAGCATTATTACATCAACAAACCACTGTCCCATAATAGCATTAATTAATACGTCAACAATTGTTTTTTTCTGCTCTATATAAAGTACTGTACAAGAAACAATTGAAATTACCGTTGCAGGGATAAACATTTTTATTATTCTATTTTTCCAAAATAGTATTTCAGGTGTTTTTTTTGCGTACCCTTTGTGTATTCCATAGCCACTCACAAAAAAGAACAGAAGCACACCCATTCCCCCTAATACCGAAAAAGGTTTTAATCCTTGCATTCCTGAAATATTCATTTCACTAATCCATGCCTGCATATGCGCATAGAATACCATTATTGTTGCTAATCCCTTAATATAATTTGACTCTTTTTTATCAATTAAGCTTTCTTTTCCATTTGTTCTTTTACTAAAACCAATAAAAGAAATACCCAATATTCCAATATAAAATATGAGATATATACCAATAATCATTAATGTTTATCTCCACTTGTTCTTTAGCTTATTCATTCTGTTCTTTCTTAACTTCCATATCATAATCGACCTTTCTCACATGATACTGAATATCTTCAATAATTTTCCGATTAGCCGCCACTGTATCCGCAAGCATTCCAAGTACCCAGGTCATAACACCAATCATAATAAGAAGACTGCATAAAATTAATGATTGAATATTTCCTGCGCCCGCTCCTGCTGCCAATAATACCAAATATCTAATTCCAAGAATTACTCCCAATAAAAAAGGAATACAGCCAATTGTCACAAAGAACATCAACGGCTTATACATAATATAAGCCCTGATAATCGTAAGCATGGATTTTTTTATGTATCCAAACATACTGCTGAAAAGTCTGGATGGACGTAATTCTCCGTTCGTACGGATTGGGACAGATGTAATTGCAATCTTTCTTCTTCCCGCCTGTACAATCTGCTCTAAGGTATAGGTATATTCATTGACTACGTTAAGCTGTAATGCAGCTTCCCTGCTATAAGCACGGAATCCACTTGGTGCGTCCGGGATATTTGTATTGGATGCTTTTCTTACAACCCAGCTTCCAAAATGCTGCAATTTTTTCTTTAATGGAGAGAAATGCTCGGTCTGGTCGATTGGACGTTCACCGATGACGATATCGGCTTTTCCATCTAAAATAGGGCGAACCAGCTTCTCGATATCTTCGCCACAGTACTGGTCATCTGCATCGGTATTTACAATAATGTCTGCACCCTGGCGGAGACATTCATTGATACCTGCCATGAATCCTTTTGCAAGACCTTTGTTCTGTTTGAAGTTAACGACGTGCTGAACGCCCCATTTTTTTGCCACTTCAACGGTATTATCTTTACTTCCGTCATTGATAATGAGATACTCGATTTCATCAATCCCATCAATATGTTTTGGGAGGTCATTTAATGCAATCTCTAATGTCTCCGCTTCGTTATAACATGGAATCTGAATAATTAATTTCATAGCCCACTACTCCTTCGTTCTTTTCTTCTTTTTATCTTTTTCACATAAAATTGTTTTTACCCAATATAGACAGTGTTTCTATTATACCACAATCTGCCATTTTCGACAATATCAGCCTTCTATAATCTTTTACAATGTCCAATATGGGATTTTGTCTCTTTTCAACAAAAAAAGAGTATACTGCTTATTTAATATACTCTTTTTTATCCGCAAGGGAATGAATTATTCTGAATCGACTATAATGTGCACTCAATCGACAGAGGAAAATGTAAACATTGCATATTTTACTCAATAGCCATACAAAATTTGTTTCTACTCCTACTGCCACTATTAAGCCAGCATCCTTCTATTCCCTCACCAACATCACACTCTCGCACACCGTTTCTTCTTCCACGCTCTTAACAAACCTGAATTGCACGATATGTTCTTCCTTCGCATCATTTGCAATCTCGAAGTCCATCTGCTGTTCTGTATCATTGTTGTAAACCGGGTAAGTATCCACTACCTCCTCGTTAATTACAAGTTCCAATGTGCCAAGTTCTTCTCCGGCATTTAACGCAGTGGAAGTGATTTTTAACTGCAGCTCATATGCTCCCGGTGTCAGTTCATAATATGGTCCAAAGAAGCTGTTTCCGGTGCCGTTTGTCACAATGGCTTTACCGTCTCTTACACTGTTATCACACAGATTGAGACTGTTTATTATGTTCACCGGGGAATGTTCATCCCCGCTTGCTGTCACCTCGTAGACATTCATTTTCCGGCTGTATTCCTGCCAGTTCACCGGGTAATAGTTATAACAGCCTTCCGGTGCCATGGCATGGATGCTTCCCTCCGCAGTCTGGGTAACGGTTAACCCCCACTGCGGTCCGAGTCCTGCAATATCTCCGGCATAGCAGAGCTTATCATTTTTTTCAAGATACTGCTGTAATGCTTCTGCACCGCATCCTGAATTGATTAAGTATATGTTTTTATGATAGATGTAACGAAGAATGGATGCGGAACCTTCATTATCCGTAAGTATCATGGTGTCATCCGGCAGTGTCGCCGCCACGTCATCGTAGCAGTCTAAAATACCGGCATAGGAGCTTCCCTGCATTAATATTTTGTCATGTTTTCCCACATAAGCAAATATTACCGCCACGCAGACGACTGCTGCCGCTTTAAAAGCAATTGCAAATCTGCTTCTGTTCTCCCAGAGCATCCATATGCCATACATGCCAAACAGAATAAGAAATGGAAAGTTCACCGGAAGAAAACGTCTGCTCATCCAGTAATGGTCCATTGTAATGGACGGACGCACGGAGTAGAGCATGGTCGAAATCAGTCCGATTCCGATAAATAACAGCTGTGGTTCCACCCGTTTTTCATATTTTTCCCTGTCTCCTGCAATATATCTCCATAATCCATAGACAAAGAATACAAATGTAACCGGACAGATATACCAGCCATACTGTTCTAATGCACTTGGCTGATATTCATCCCCCTTAAGATATGGTGTCACAAAAAGTACTGCAAAAAAAGCGGCAAGAAGGATTAACACCACTTTGTCTGCGATTTTGTTTCCACATATGTTTTCCACAAGATTTTGGGATTCTTTTCTCTTTATCAACAAAAGGACTGCGTATATAAGGATAAGTGCAATGTTTCCAAGGACAAGCTGCTTTAATACTGCTTTATCCCAATGCTCCGCATAGTAATGGTAATGTACTGCAAAGCCATAGAAAAGGGAGACAGCCGCCCAGATAACGTACTGTATCACAGCGTTACGCATAACCTTGCAGTATTTACGATTCCAAAGTACGGTATAGATTGCCATGCAAAGCAGTCCAAGCCCTAAAATGTAGTTATCCAGTCGGCAGAAGCAGCCTATTCCAAGCACTGCTGTTGCAAGATAGATGTAGTTATTTTTCTGTTCCCGCCATCCATAGGCAAAGAAGACTGCCATCAGAAGAAAGACAAGCTGCGCAAGCTGCTCACTTTGTGTAATTCTTGCTCCCCAGAGCTGCGCCGGGCAGATGGCAAGAAGAAGTGTTGCCGCGCTTGCAACTTTCCAGTTTGACATCCATTTCACAAATGCATAGTAGACAAATAGTGTCACCAGTGTAATGATTGCTGTGGTATGGAATAGTCCCGTCATTCCCGCGAGTGAATAACCAATCGCAAGCAGACACCAGTACATTGGCAGAAACTGTGCATTGATATCGCCAGGATGCTCACTCACTCCGTCTTCATAGGAAGAAAATAATGCAGGATATCCAAGGCTTACGATATCGCTTAGTTCCTCATAATTTTCCTCGATAAATTCATCCCTGTCATAAAGTGAACTTCCCGTCTCCGCTGTATGTACCGCATTCACAATGTAGAGTCCGTAATCTCTTCCGGACCACATGTAATAGGTTGGAAATACAAAATATAATACTGCTGCTGCAATTAATATAATTCCAATCACAGCAGTCGGAAGATAACGCATCATGCCTTCCGTATCTTTCTGTTTTGTATCATTCTTCACATTTAGCTGTGAAATATTTGGTTTTGTCCATACTTTTTTAATTGTTGCTGCAATTGTAACAATAACGGCATGTAAAAGGAAGGTCATTACTGCCGAATAAAATCCAATCAAAGAAAGACACATGGAGATTGTGCCAAGAAGCAGTACATTCAGTCCAAGACTCCATGCCAATGCATTTTCTTTCCCTGCATTTTCATCCTTTCTGAAGATACGGTTCCCGATGATTGTTCCGTAAAGAAAAACAATCAGGAAAGCTACAATCTGCCATATGTCTTTATCCATTTTATTTCCTCATTTCTATTTGTTGCTGATAACTTTTCCAATCTCCTCTAGTATCTCTTCTTTTATATGTTCGTAGGAAAAATCTTTCAGCCGTTTTCTCTCACCATCAATGATATTTTTTTTGTACGATTGATCTGAAACAATTTCATGAATCCGCTCTGCAATCACATCCATATTTTTTTCTTCTACTAAAACACCACTTCCACCAAGTGTATCCGGTATCGCGGTCGACGCATAGGCAACAATCGGCGTTTCAAAGAACATCGCCTCCACAAGCGGGACACAGAAGCCTTCATGCTCACTCATGCATAAGAACACATCTGCGATTTTATAATAGGCAAGTATCTCACTAAACGGAATGTGTCCGGGGAAAATAACATCCTCTGCCCCGGTCTCTTTTATATATTCTTCCAGATGTTTATAGTACAAATCTGTCTCTTTAAAGTTTCCAACTAAGAAAAGCCGCGCTTTTTTATCATATGTATCTTTATATTTTTTGAAAGCACAGATAACATCCTCAATCCGTTTGTTCGGTACTACTCTTCCGACAAACACGATATTTGTAATTCCATCCGAATACCTGTTCACCACAGCTTCACTTGGCTCCTGCTCATAATCAGAAAATGGTATTAAAATCGGAACAACAGAAATCGGGCATTTATAGCCCATTGCTATTAAATCTCTCTTATTAAATTCAGAGACTACCATTCCATAGTCTATCGCATCTTTTAAATCTGCAATCTGTGTAAGGCCATCACCGGTAATTTTTTCAGCATCTTCGTCATATCCATGAAAGAAAGCCGGCGGAGTTACATTATGATATCTTAAAACAACTTTACACGGAGCTTTCTTAATGATATCCGAAAGTTCATCTGCAGTGGCATAGTGGTAAATGATAATATCATTTTCATTTAACTCAGGCAGCATATTGATAAGATACACTCCTTCATCCTTGATTTTCGGATGGATCGCAAGTGTAAAAATACCAGTTACATAATCTGCTTCCTTTAATGCCCTCGCAATTGCGCGCACATCATTTCCAACTGCATCACCAAAATTTAAGGATGCAACAATCTGGATAATTCTTGGTTTTTCCTGATAAACATCAAATAAGGTACTCATGCCAAGCTTCCGGTGAAGTTCTGCCATCTGATATTGTAACTGACTGATAGTTCCTTTTAATGCATCATTTTCTTCCATAAGAATTGTATGCATTCTGTCATAATCTTCCAAAACATTTGTAATTGTATGATTACATTCTCTCTGCCGGACAAAATATGGCTCTACAAACCAGCGTACCATCTTTCCCGTAATGAATTTATACACATGGATAATTTTTTCACGAAGCGATGTGCGTTCTCCCAAAGATGTTTCAGGAATTTTTCCCAGGTCATATGCCTTTTGAATATTTCTTCTTGACAGATTTTGATTTGACTGAAGGTCAAATCGAATTTCTTCCGGTTTCCGCATAATTCCTCCACGTTTATCTTACTTCTATATTTTTTACAACAACATCTGCACCAATGCCATTTGACATTACAAATTCTAAGTTTTCAGCTTTCGACTCCAATGTGAAATTCAAAAAGTTATTTCCGTTTGACAACTGCATCTCAGCAATTCTTACATTGCCTCCATTTTTTGTAATTGCAATTACCGGCTTGTTTTCGCCTTCATATGATACTTCAATCTGCAGTTTGTAATGCATTGGCGGAAGCGTAATATATGGTCCATACATTACACCATTCGGATGAATCAGCAAATAATCATCTACATGTTCACAGTCTCCGCTTGTCTGCATCTGTGGCAGATAATTTTCATGTGTATCATTCACACCGGCAAGATAGGTTAATAACTGCGACTGTTTTAATTCTGTATCGAACTTTCCGATTGGGTCTACCTTCAAATTCGTACCGGAGCATGCAATCCACTCTCCTTCTTTTGCAGCAAATTTCAAAACCGCATCCTCACAAATTCCACTGACAGAATAATGAATGGTAAGCTCTTTGTCCTTTAAACTGATATCATTTATTTTGAAATCAGACTTTTCAATACGTTCTCTGTTTTCTTCTTCTTTTTTTAACTTTTCCTGCTGTTTCTGCTGCTCTTCTAAGAGTGTCTTTTTCTTCTCCTCATTGGATTTTACACCCATGTATTCAAGATATTTTGCATCAACCTCTTCCGGTCTGCCTTCCATGCGGATTTTTCCTTTGTCAATCCAGATACACCTGTCACAGATATCTTCAATCTGTCCCATGCTGTGCGACACAATTACGATTGTAGTTCCGCTTTTTTTTATACTCTGCAGTTTTTCAAAACATTTTTCCTGAAAATGTGCATCTCCGACACCTAATATTTCGTCAATCAGAAGAATATCAGCATCTACGTTGATTGCAACAGAAAACGCAAGACGCATATACATACCGGAAGAATAGGTCCTGACCGGATTATCAATAAATTCTTCCAGTTCAGAAAATTCGATAATTTTGGCAACTCTCTCATCAATCTCTTTTTTGCTCAGACCAAAGATTGATGCATTTGTATAAATATTCTCACGTCCACTCATGTCCGGGTGAAAACCTGCGCCAAGCTCAATCAGGCTCGAAACCCTGCCACACATATCAATGGTTCCGCTGTCCGGATAGATTATTTTCGTCAGTAATTTTAATGTGGTACTTTTTCCACAGCCGTTATGTCCGATTAAACCGACTGCCTCACCCCTGCGGATGTTAAAGCTGATGCCATTTAACACCCACCGGTTCTCATAACGGTTTCTGTTATGAAACAGGATTTTTTCCTTGAGCTGATTTCCTTTATCGTAAAACACTTTAAATTTTTTCGTCAGATCTCTTACTTCTATTGCGTTTTCCGGCTGCATTTTTCTACCTCTTCAAAATATTCCATATATTTTTTAACAATTACATCCCACGCAAAGTTATCCAGTACAAATTTTCTTCCGGATAATCCCATATTTTTTGCTTTGTCCGGATGATCAAGATAGAAATTAACCGCACCTTCAAATTCGAAATAATTGTTAAAATATAAGCCACCATGTGATGTGACTGCAAAATGCTTTGTCACCTCACACTGTTCATGTACCAGTACCGGCCGCTCGCAAATCCAGCTTTCCATGATTACAAGGGAAAAGCTTTCATGTTTAGATGGCTGGCATAAAACAGTCGCCGCTGCATATGCATCAAATTTATCCTGGACATCCACAAATCCAAGGTCTATGACATCATTTTTTATATCTGCAGGGATTTTCACTTCACCGCCGCCGATTAGTACCAGCTTCAGATCATTTTTGTTCCGGTATTTGTATTCGTGGAAGTCATTAATCAGCGTGTAAATATTTTTACCGACATCTTTTCTTCCTGCATACAGGATAAAAGGACTGTGAATGTCATATTTTTCACGAAATCTGTCTGCATCGTAAGTATATTCTGTATAAACGCCTTCCCCAAGTACTTTGGCATTCACATTTTTCAAGTCATAAACTCTTGCTGCAAGTTCTCCTTCCGGTTTCGCATGAAAAATCATTCCTGCAACTTTGGAAAATTCTCTCTGGAATGATTTCATGTACACATAACTTTCATCATGAAAACATGGAATTAAAACTGCTTTTTCATAACATTCCTGAATGCCATAATAGGTTGTTCCAAACATGTAAGGAATGAACACAAATAAGCTGTATTCATCTTTGTGCTCACGGATATACTTGTACAGTGCCGGGCTGTTGACCATCTCACGGTTAAAAATTTCTTCTTCCGCTTCTGTCGGCATCTTATTATTCATGAGTTTGATATTTACTTCATTAAATTTCTGTTCATCTCTCTGCCGGACTTTAAATCTGCGTACTGTAATTCCTTTTTCAACAGTTACTCCCTGCTTATGATAATTACAATTCCAGTTTGCATTAAAGTTCTGTACACATGTAGAGAGAATTTCAAGTGCTACGCCCGCTTCATGAAGATGCAGTACCAGACCTTTTAACTCTGCTTCCGCACCACCTGGTATATCAAATCCAAACCACGGAATTACAAATCCTATTTTTTTCATAGCGAATCCCTCTTATTTATAAATTCTTCTATTATCTGTAAAAATTGTTTTTTTACAACTTTATTATCAAAATCTTTTAATCTTACCCTCTGGTTTTTCACAATTGTTTCTTTTAAATTCCGGTCTGTCACAACACGGTTTATCATCTCTGCTGCCACCATTGGATTGTTATCCGGTAAAAGAATGCCGCTTCCTCCAAGTGTACCCGCAATCGCAGAAGTATCCCTTGCTATCACAGGAACATCAAAACACATAGCCTCTAACAGCGGAACGCAAAAGCCCTCATGCTCACTCATGCATAAGAACACATCTGCCACTCTATAGTATGCTAAAATTTCATCAAACTTAATCTGTCCGGTAAAAATCACATCTTCTAAATCCAGTGCTTTCACATAAGCTTCTAACTGTTCATGGTAACGGTCAATTCCCGCATAGGAACCAACAAGGATGAGTCTGGACTTTGGATTTATGAATTTTTTGTAGTAATAAAATGCGTCAATAATATCTTCCTGCTTTTTATTCGGAACGACACGTCCGGTAAACAGAATATTTACATAACCATCATTTTTATATTTATTAATAATTTTCTGGCTCGGTTTCTTCTCATAATCCTCGAAAGGAATTAAAATCGGAAGCACTTTTATCTCACAGTTATATCCATAACTGATCAAATCCTGTCTGTTATATTCTGAATCTGCAATTGCCATCTCCGGGGTATCTGCTAACTCTCTTGTATCTTTTAAACCATTTTTACAGTTTAAGTATGCACCCCTGTTATATTCTTTGAAATATTTTTCAGGTGTCACATTATGATAGAGGATAATCTTCCTTCCACCTAATTTTTTGAATTTTTCATTCAATTCATGCCCTGTGGACAGATGATAGATAACAATATCGTCATCCTCTATTTTTTCCATCATATCGTAAGGCTGTGCTGTTCCTTTCGGCAGTCTTTCATCAATCACTGCTGCATAAATATCATTATCGTATCCTGCTTCTGTCAAAGCATCTTTTAGTGCTCTTGTATCATTTCCAACTGCATCTCCAAAAGCAAGTACCGGTAGTATCTGAAATATTTTCATAGACTATTCCCCACACTTCTTTTCTAATTCTGCAATACGTGCTTCTAACTTTTCAATTTTATTCTGCATTTCTTCTAAATTATAATCCTGCTCCTGTTCAAATTTAGCGCTGACCTGTGTAAGTGCGGAAGCTGTGTAATTATTAAAATCATTCTGTCTGATTACGATTGGATCAATGATAAATGTGATACATTTACGGATAAATCTCTTAATGAAAACAGAAACCGGATTACCGGTAATTGGATTCCACCACTGAACGACTCTTTTATTGTCCATCTGGTCAACGGTCCCCTTAAAATGCTCATAACTGTAGAAATCATCCGAACCTGCCATTAAATCATCACGTAAATCCGCAAATTTCAGTTCTTTCTCTGTATATCCACGCTCTTTTATCTGCTCTCTGATTTCACTCATGATTTCTTCCACATTAATCTGTTCTATCTGCTCTGCCATTACAAACCTCCACTTTTTCCTGTAATTTTTATCTTTGGATTTTTTATTTTTCTTTTATACTTTCAATCGCTTTTAAAAACTGTTTTTCTATTACCGCATGGTCAAAATCTTTTAACCGTATTCTCTGATTTCGTATGATACGCTCTTTCAGCTTTTTATCTGTCAGAACACGGTTTATCATTTCTGCTGCCACAATCGGGTTTTCATCCGGCAGAAGTACCGCACTTCCACCTAAAGTATCTCCGACTGCCGTCGTATTCCTCGCTATGACCGGCACATCAAAATACATCGCCTCAACAAGCGGCACACAAAAGCCCTCATGTCCACTCATACATAAAAATATATCTGCCGCTTTGTAATAAGCTAATATTTCATCAAATCTGACCTGTCCGGTAAACAGCACATCCTCTAATCCGAGTGCCTTTACATAGTCCTTAAGCTGTTTTTCATAAGCATCTCCCTTTGGATGTGTACCGACAAGAATTAATCTTGATTTTGAATTGATATATTTTTTGTAATAATAGAATGTATCGATTAAATCCTCCTGCTTTTTGTTCGGGGCAATGCGCCCGGTAAAGAGGATGTTCGTATAACCGTCGTTCCCATATTCGGATAATACTTTTTCATCCGGTTTTTTTTCATAATCTGCAAACGGAATTAAAATCGGTAACACTTCCATTTCGCACGTATAACCATAAGAAAGCAGGTCCTGTCTGTTAAATTCTGAAACTGCAAGCACATAATCTGCTGATGCTGCAAGCTCTTTTGCTGCTTTTACACCGGATTTACAGCTCTGATACAATTCATAATTATAATTTTTAAAGAAATGCGGCGGTGTGATATTATGATATCTTATGACAAGTTTCCCGCCTAACTCTTTTACTTTTTCATTTAATATGTGTCCGGTAGACAGATGATAAATTATAATGTCCTCTTTATTCACCGGACCAATTTTTTCATATGGCAATGCTGTTTTCTTCGGCAGTCTTTCATCGATATGTGCCGCATAGATTTGTGTCTCATATCCGGCAGCTTTTAATGCTTCTTTTAACGCTCTCGCATCATTGCCGACCGCATCCCCAAAAGCAAGAATAGGTAGTACCTGGATTACTCTCATAAACTCCCTGTCTTTCTCTTATAATTCTTCTGCAAAACCTCTCTGCAGTTTCACAAATACAATCTCTCCAATAATTAAAACAATAATTCCGAGTACCACTGCTGTGATAAGTGTGCTTAAGTGCGGAATTGTTTTATAATATAAAATATCCCTGTATGCATTAATGATCGGTGTCATCGGATTTAAATTCCAGATTTTTAACATATAATCCGGCAATGCGTCTTCCACCATCTCCTGCGGATACATAACCGGTGTTAAAAACTGCCATGCCATGCCGACAATACTAAGAATATAAGCCAAATCACGGAAAAATACAGTAAGTGCTGATGTTAAAAGTGCAATTCCAAGTCCAAGCAGATATTCTACAATCATAATAATCGGAAGATACAATAACGCTCTAAAATACATTCCATATCCGGAAACAATTAATACAGCAAAAACAACTACGAACGTCAAAATCATATTGACAAATGCACTTGTTACATATGCAATCGGCATAACTTCACGCGGAAAATAAATCTTTTTTACCATATCACCGGAATTCATAATACTTGTAGAACCACCTGTCAGACAGGAACTGAAAAAAATCCACGGTACAAGTGCCACAAACAAAAACAGATAATAATTCTCTATTCCGGATCTCATAATTGTTGAGAAAACGATTGTGTAGACCATAAGCTGCAGCAGTGGATTTAAAAATGTCCAGAAAAATCCAAGTACAGACCCCTTATATCTTCCTCTTAATTCTTTCCTTACCAGACTGTATATCATCTGTCTGTATTCATATATCTCTTTTAAACGCTTCATTCTAACCCTCTTTTTAGTTGCTTTTCCGCAAATATTTTTATATTACGCTTCTTCAAATTTACTTAGAAACAATTCATTATATCATGTCATACCAGTATTCTCAAGTTTTATCCTGTTTCAAACCAGATAATCCAATCTCCTCTAACCGTACTTCCATTTGTTTTACAATTGATTCAAGGCCAAGTTTTTCATTGATATACTGTTTTGCATTGTTCTGAAGCCTCTTATAGTAATCTTTATCTTCATACAGACGCTTCATATAATCAGATGCCTGGCTTATATCGGCATCCGCCCATGTGTTACCGTCCGGATAGATGTCATCCTCTGTTTCAACCGGTATTTTTTTATAATCTACCATAC
>CAKRCJ010000017.1 GCA_934307185.1 uncultured Roseburia sp. | reverse complement strand
GTATAAGGCTGTAAAAAATGCAATGGAAAATCAAATTAGTATCATTCAAGGACCGACCGGAACCGGAAAGACACAGACAATATTAAATATAATTGCCAATATATTAATGCAGGGAAAAACAGTTCAAATAGTTTCTAATAATAATTCTGCCACAGAAAATGTATATGAAAAATTGTCCTCTTCAAAATATAATTTGGGTTTTATTGCTGCAACATTAGGGAAATCAGTGACGGGAAATGAACCGAAAGAAGACAGGAATATAACTGATTTGATACAATATATTCAGTATAATAATTTCGAAGTGACAGACAGCAATACATACTCAGTTTTTGATTATCTTTATAAGCAATATACAGAGGAGAGAAAGAATTTTTTGAAGAGTCATAAAAGAATTTCGGAATTTGATTCGGAAAATTTGATGTATGCGTTAATTGAGAAAATTATTTCTGATAATGTATATTCTGATTTAGATGTTATCTGTCATTTTCCGTTGAAGCTTTTGATAAAAAATACCAGATTTTTAAAGGAAGAAGAATACAAATATGCGATGAATCCGGCAACGCATCTGGATTTTTTAATTTATAACAGAATAACAAAAAAACCAGTCTTAGCGATAGAGGTTGATGGATATAATTTTCATGCAATAAACACGGTGCAGGCATCGAGGGATTTGTTAAAAAATCATATAATGGAGTTATATGGAATTCCGTTATTGAGATTTAAAACAAATGGCAGCAGTGAAAAAGAGAAAATTACTGAAACACTGAAAAAATTAACGGCATAAAGGCATAGAAAATAAATTAAGAAAATAATAAACCCTCCTTTGTTGTATTTTAATCAAAAATCCGCTATACTAAAGAACGGACTTTAGTATAGCGGATTTTGTGTTTTATCGAAAAATCTTTTGCTTTTTAAAGTAAAAAAATTACAGATTCAAAATCAAAATAAAGGAGATATGACAGATGAGTTACATGGAGACCTACAAACAGTGGTGTACAGACCCATATTTTTCTGAGGAGACAAGAAAAGAATTAGAAGCAATCAAAGATGATAAGGCTGAGATTGAAGACCGTTTCTATCGTCAGCTTGAGTTTGGTACAGGTGGACTGCGTGGTGTTATCGGAGCAGGTACAAACCGCATGAATATTTATACGGTACGTCAGGCAACACAGGGACTTGCAAACTATATTATTTCCCAGAACGGACAGGACAAGGGTGTTGCAATTGCACACGATTCCAGAATTATGTCGCCGGAATTTGCAAAAGAGGCAGCACTCTGCTTGAATGCAAATGGTATTAAGGCATATGTGTTTGACAGCCTTCGTCCAACACCGGAGCTTTCTTTTGCAGTACGTGAGTTAGGCTGTGTATCCGGAATTGTTATCACAGCAAGTCATAATCCTAGAGAATATAATGGATACAAAGTATACTGGGAGGACGGCGCACAGATTACACCTCCTCACGACAAGAATATTCTTGCAGAAGTTGCTAAGGTAACATCTTTTGACCAGGTAAAGACAATGGCAGAAGATGATGCTGTAAAAGCAGGACTTTTTGTGACAATCGGCAAAGAAATTGATGACCGTTATATGGAGGAGTTAAAGAAACAATCCATTCATCCGGAAATCATCAAAGAAATGGCAAAGGATATTAAGATTGTATACACACCATTACATGGAACCGGAAATCTTCCGGTACGCCGTGTCTTAAAAGAACTTGGCTTTGAAAATGTATATGTAGTAAAAGAGCAGGAACTTCCAGACGGTAATTTCCCTACAGTTGCATATCCAAACCCGGAATCTCCAAAGGCATTTGAGCTTGCATTAAAGCTTGCAAAAGAGGTCGATGCAGATATCGTTCTGGCAACAGACCCGGATGCTGACCGTCTTGGTGTTTACTGTAAAGATACAAAGACCGGAGAGTATGTAACATTTACCGGAAATATGTCAGGAATGCTTATCGCAGAATATATTTTAAGAGAGAAGACAGCGACCGGAACAATGCCAGAAAATCCAGCATTGGTTGAGACAATTGTTACAACTGATATGGCAAAAGCAATGGCAGCTTCTTATGGAGTAGCATTGATTGAGGTTCTTACCGGATTTAAGTATATCGGAGAGCAGATTAAGTTCTTTGAACAGAATCATTCCCACAATTATGTATTCGGACTGGAAGAAAGTTACGGCTGTCTTGCAGGTACATATGCAAGGGACAAAGATGCATGTGTAGCGGTTATGATGTTATGTGAAGTGGCTTCCTGGTGCAAAAAGAATGGAAAGACTTTATGGGATGCCATGATTGATTTGTATGAGAAATATGGCTATTATAAAGAAGGTCTTTCTACAATGACATTAAAAGGAATTGATGGTGCAGCACAGATACAGCAGATGATGAGTGACATGAGAAACAATCCGAAGAAAACATTAGGTGGTTTTGATGTCCTCGCAGTCCGTGACTACAAAGAAGACACAAGAAAAGATTTAAAGACCGGTGAAGTGACAAAGACAGGGCTTCCGGCATCCAATGTTCTTTATTATGAACTAAGTGATAATGCATGGTGCTGTGTACGTCCATCCGGAACAGAGCCAAAGATTAAATTTTACTTTGGTGTAAAAGGAACATCCTTAGCTGATGCAGAAGAAAAGTTAGAAGCATTGAAAAAAGATTTAGTACAGGAATAATAGAAATAATGGAGTAGAGGCAATTCATGAGAAAGAAATTATTAATGTCGGTATTAACGGCAGCACTTACATTTGCCACATTGTGTGGCAGCATGCCGGTACAGGCAGAAGAAACATCACAAGTTACAGTGGAAGCAGAAGAGGAAACTGGCAGTGAAGCGTTAGAGGATGACCCGGAGGCATTTCGTGCAGAAGGTGAAGCGGATGATGACTTTTATGATGAAGCAGAAGAAGGTGCACTTTTAAGAAGCTCACGCGACAGTGGATATACACATAATTCCAGATTTAATGGCATGGAAGTTAAAGATGTGATTGATGTATCTTATTACCAGAAGGACATCGACTGGAATGCAGTAAGAAGTTCCGGAATTGAGTATGCAATTATCCGTGTTGGATACAGAGGATATTCAAATGGAGCATTAAAGGATGATCCTAATTTTACAAAGAATATCACAGGCGCATTGAATGCGGGATTAAAAGTTGGCGTTTATATTTTTTCACAGGCAATTAGTACCGATGAGGCAGTAGAAGAGGCAAACTTTATTCTTGGAAAAATTTCCGGATATAATATAACACTTCCGGTTGCTATGGATTTTGAGTATGTAAGCCAGGCGGCAAATAAGGGAAGATTATATCAGGCAGGATTAAGCAGGGAAGCAGCGACAGCGGTGTGCAGCGCATTTTGTGACAGAGTAGCGGGGGCAGGATATACACCGATGATTTATGCAAACAAGAATATGCTTAATGACCAGGTGGATGCAAATACACTTGGTTCCAAGTATAAAATCTGGCTTGCAAATTATACAAACTGTACCGATTATGCTGGAGCTTATACTTTCTGGCAGTATTCAAGCAATGGCTCTGTAAACGGAATTGCAGGACGTGTAGACATGAACTTCTGGTATGATGGAAATACACAGCAGACAGAAAAGGTTACAGTTGATGAAGAGAAAGCAGCCGGCTTTATCCGTGGATTATATCAGTATGTATTAGACCGTACAGCGGAGCAGAGCGAAGTTGATTACTGGGTGAGCGAACTGAAAAACGGAAGAACCGGTGCAGAAACGGCGCATGGTTTTATTTTCAGTGATGAATTTAAAAACCATAACTATGATGATGCAGATTATGTAGAGCATTTATACTTAAGTCTGATGGGCCGTTCTTCTGATGAAGCAGGTAAAGAGAACTGGATTACATATCTGGCAAATGGTGTTTCAAGAGAGTATATTTTCAAACAGTTTGTTGATTCTGATGAGTTTTGTGGATTGTGCAATAATTATGGAATTAAACAGGGAACCATTACATTAAATGAAGCACGCGATATTAACTATAATGTTACAAGATTTATGGTAAGAAACTACAGGGAATTTTTAGGCCGTTCCTATGATGTGGATGGATTAAATGACTGGTGCGGAAAGATTAACAGAAAAGAATATACATTGGAACAGGTAGCTTATGGTTTTGTATTTTCCGATGAGTGCAAAAACATGAATCTTTCCAATGAAGATTTTGTTAAAATGCTTTACCGTGGATTTTTTGACAGGGAGGCAGATGATGCAGGTCTTTCAGACTGGACTGCAAGATTAAATGCAGGTACATCAAAGGATGATGTGTTCTGGGGATTTGCTAACTCCCAGGAATTTACAAATCTTGTTGCAAGCTACGGATTATAAAAAAAGTTAGGACAGAAAATATAGGGCTTCCGGTGACGGACAGCCCTATCTGTGCATATAGTACAAGAGAGGAGTCTGGAATGAAGAAGAAAATAGCAGTCATAGTACTCGCAGCGTGTATGCTTATTGGAAATTTAAATGTCTATGCACAAAATGCATCCGGACAGATGCAGACGGCAGAGCAGGCAGAAAGTGCAGAGGTTGAGACAGAAAGCACAGAGGCATCAGAAGAAGCAGCTCATCCGACTGGCTTACTGCAAATGCAGGAAATAAATATCGGGGAAGTTGATGAAGAGGATATTTATACTCCGGCAGAGGCATACAGTGATGATTTGGAGAACCTTCTTGGTTCATCTGCCTATGCATCGGAATGGGATAGTTATTCTACAAATTATTTTTATAACCAGATGTCAGAGGAGGAGCGTGAATTATGGGATGCACTGGATGCATCCTGCCTGAATGCTTTGTTAAATACGACAAACATTGATAATAATATACTTCCATATGTATATTATACCGGGTTGAGTGAAAGTGAAGCAAAAAATGTTGCATATATTTTTAAGTTTTCAAATCCTCAATATTACTTCTTAAGCAATAAGTTAGGATATGGATATAGCGGAAATAATTATTTTATTTCGCTGGGAGTTTATCCGGCATTTGCTGACGGTTCTGCAAGACAGAATGCGACAAAACAGGTAAAAAGCCAGATTGACAGCTGGAAGTCTGCAGTGGAAAAATATACAACCGACGCAGAAAAAGTAAAGGCACTGCATGACCTTATCGTGAATAAAGTGGAATATAATAACGATATATATAGTTCTAACTTTAACGAGAATACAGCTTTTACACAGAGTGCGTACAGTGTATTCTGCATGGATAAAACAGTGTGTGCCGGCTATGCACAGGCTTTTGAGGTAATGTGCAATGCAGTCGGAATTGACTGTGCTGCCGTGACAAGCAGCGATCATGAATGGAATAAAGTACGTATTAATGATTCCTGGTATAATGTGGATTGTACCTGGGCAGACCAGTCGTCCAGTATTAATTATTTTTATTTTGAGCGGAGTGATAAGGTCTATGATTCTGATTCATACTATGCATCATCCCATAGAGAGTCAGGTTTTTGGAATGGCTATCTTCCAAGCTGTACCCTAGATTCCGGTGCTACATTTACGAATCCGGGAAAGCTTCCAAACGTAGCAGGAAACACTAACACTCCGGTTATCACGGTTACACAGGATGGAGCAGATGCACAGGTTTCTATCAAAACAGATACATCAGATGCAATTATTTATTATACATTAGATGGCAGTACCCCAACTCCTGCTGCGACACGCTCGATTTGCTATAGTGGTGTGTTTACAGTTGACAAAAGCTGTGATGTGAAGGCGGTAGCAGTACGGGATACTTACTGGGACAGTGATGTGGCACAGGAAAGTGTAGAAGTCGTATGTGAAACCTCAAGCGCAAGAGTGACGGGAAAAGACCGTTTTGTTGCATTATTATATGAAAATGTATTGGACCGCTATGCAGCACGAAGCGAACTTGATTACTGGGTAGGCCGTCTGGAAAGTGGAAGCACTGGAGCGGATGTTGCATATGGTTTCATTTTCAGCCAGGAGTTTACCAACAAAAATTATAGCGACGGCGATTATGTGGAGCATTTATATTTAAGTCTTATGGGACGTGCCTCTGATACAGACGGAAAGAACGACTGGGTGACACATTTGCAGAATGGAGTTTCCAGAAAGTATGTGTTCAGACAGTTCATTAATTCGGATGAATTTTCTAATCTGTGCAATGCTTATCAGATTGATAAGGGTGATGTGACGTTAGATGAGGCAAGAGACCAAAATTATAATGTTACTAGATTTGTCGTAAGAAATTACAAACAGTTTTTGGGAAGAGATTACGATGTTGACGGTTTGAATGACTGGACCGGCAGAATTAACGGAGGCTATGGATTAGACCAGGTGGCACATGGTTTTGTATTTTCAACAGAATGTGAGAATATGAACCTTTCAAATGAAGAATTTGTAAAGATTTTATACCGTGGAATTTTTGACAGAGAAGCAGATGAAGCCGGACTTTCGGACTGGACCGGCAGATTAAATGCCGGAACTTCAAGAGAGGATGTGTTCTGGGGATTTGCCAATTCCCAGGAATTTGCAAATCTTGTGGCAAGTTATGGACTGTAAATGAAATCCATTCATTCTACGGCGACACTTGTTGAAAAAAAAGAGTAAGTGTAGTATGATAAAGCATATCAAGAAAAAGGAGAAGGGAATTCCGGTGGAATTCCCTTTTATGGACGAAAAGAATGAAGAAAGCGTTGATTATTGGAGCGGCTGGTTTTGTGGGAGGTTATCTTGCAAAAGAACTGATGGAGCATCATGACATGGAAGTGCATGCTACAAAGCTTGCGAATGAATTAGATATTCCGGGAGCATACGTTCATGAATTAAATATTTTGAATAAAGAGGATATAGTAACACTTTTATATGAAGTTCGTCCGGACTATATTTTTCATCTGGCAGCGCAGAGCTCCGTTAGTGTTGCATGGAAAAATCCGGGACTTACGGTTGACATTAATGTCAAGGGGTGTGTTAATTTACTTGATGCAATCAGGGAGTTGTTTTATAAGCCGAGAGTTCTTTTGATAGGTTCTGGTGAAGAATACGGACATATCAGGGAAGGTGAGACACCGATTAAAGAAGATAACCATGTCCGTCCGGGAAATATTTATGCGGCAACAAAAGTATGCCAGAATATGATTGCGGGTATTTATGCACAGGCATATGATATGGAGCTTATGATGGTCCGTGCATTTAATCATATAGGTCCAACTCAGTCACCGATTTTTGTTGTTTCTGATTTCTGCAAACAGGTGGCAGAGATTGAAGCCGGAAAAAAAGAGCCGGTCATGTATGTTGGCAATCTTGCAGCAAAAAGAGATTTTACAGATGTAAGGGATGTGGTCAGAGCGTATGCCATGCTGATACAAAAGGGTCAGTGCGGAGAGACATATAATGTAGGAAGCGGACATGCATATGCGATTGAAGAAATATTAAATCTGATTATTTCATTATCAACTGTTGATATTCAGGTGGAGATAGACCCGAATAAAATCCGTCCGGTTGATGTGCCGATTATCGAAGCGGACATCACGAAGATAAATGCCATTACAGGCTGGAAACCGGAAATACCGTTGGAACAGACAATTAAAGAAACATTAGATTATTGGAGAGCAAGAGTTTAGGAGGAAAGAAGAATGGAAAATATGTTTGCATCAGAGGGGGTTACCAAATCTGACCGAATGCTGCATACACCGGGAACTTTTGCAAAAAAGAATCTGCTGTATGTACAGGAAGCGGGTGTTTTGCAGAGCCTTACTCCACATGTCTGCAGGAGAGAAAATCTTGATTCTTACTTGTTACTGGAAGTGGAAAAAGGAAAAGGAAGTATCACAACGCAGGGAAATACTTTTGAATTACAGAAGGGAGACTGTGCGTGGATCGACTGCAGGCATGCTTTTGAGCACATCAGCAGTGAGGACAGGCCATGGCAGCTTGCATGGATTCATTTTAACGGATGCTGCGCAAAAGAATTTTATGAACTTTTTACAGAACAGAATGGTTTACCGGTATTTGTTCCGGCAGAGCATGTGAATGTAGCATCCGGTATTAGAAATCTGCTTGATATGTTAAAGAAAAATTGTTCTGAACTTCAGATGCATGCAGAACTTACAAAATTAATTGTTGACTGTATTGCGAAGATGAATGATAAGGACAAGATGGAAGATATCCGTGAGTTTGTGAATACAAATTATAAAGAACAATCATTGTTAAGTATACTCTGTGAAAAATTTCACATGAATCAGGAAGAAATGAACCATACCTTTATGGCAAATTATGGAATTGGAATCAGAGATTATATTTTAAACCGCCGTTTTAATGCGGCAAAAGAGCTTCTTCGGTTTACCATACAGCCAATGAATGAGGTAATACAGGACTCCGGAATTATGAATGAAGATTTATTTTATCAGTTATTCAGAGAAAATGAATCTATGACACCGGAAGAATATCGAAGAAGATGGGCACAATGGATTAAAGATTAACAGGAGGAAAAAGAGTATGAAAAGAAAAGTTGTTGTATCTTTTCTTGCAATGACACTTAGCTTAACAACTGCAGTTTCAGGAATTACTGTATTTGCAGAAGACACAGGTGCTGTTGTAAGTGAAGCGGAAGGAACGGAAGATGCAGAGGATGTAACGGTACAAGCCTTAGAGGATGATGGTGAAGCATTTGAATATTTTGAAGAGAGTGAACTTTTGCTTGCTTCAAGAGCTTCTGGCAAGTGTGGACAGAATGTAAACTGGTCCTATCAGAATGGAACACTTACGATTACCGGAAATGGAGCAATGTATGATTATCCGGTTTATGATACACCTGCATCTTCACAGTGTATGCCGTGGTATGCATACAAAGACAGCATTAAAAGTGTAAAGATTGCGGAAGGGGTTACATCTATCGGTGCATGCGCATTCTGGGGATGCAAATCTCTGACCTCAGTAACAACACCATCGACAATTTCTACAATCGGTTATGCAGCTTTTGGTGAATGTACAGGATTAAAAGAAGTTGTAATTAACGGAGGATTTGTAGGAGAATCTGCATTTATCCGCTGTAGTGCATTAGAAAAAGTTACATTTGGAAGAAAAGCGACAGGCTGTGGAATCAGTGCATTTGAGGACTGTACGAATTTAAAAGGAGTTTATATCAGTGATATTGCAGCATGGTGTGGAATGAAGTTTGGCGGTTATCTTGCCAACCCACTGCAGTTTGCAAAACATTTATATCTCGGTGGAGTAGAATTAAAAGATATTATTATTCCGGAAGGTGTTACTGAAATTGGTGATTATGTATTTGAATATGGTCAGAGCATTAATACTGTTGTAGTGCCTTCTAGTGTGAAGAAGATTGGAAATTATGCATTTTATTTATGTAATAATCTGAAAAAAGTAGTATTACCTTCCTCAGGAGTAGAATCTATTGGTGCAAGTGCATTTGACAGCTGTTCACAGCTTAAAGATATTAATATTCCTTCCAGTGTATCATATATTGGAAGCAGTGCCTTTACGTGGGTTCCGATTTCACATGCAGAGATTAACCAGGGAGTAATTGAAGGACATGCATTTGAAGGATGTGGATGTATTGCTGAAGTAACAATTGGAAGCGGAGTAACTTTCATTGGAGATAATGCATTCAATAGCTGCTCCGGATTGCATACTGTTCATTATGGCGGTTCTAAAGAACAGTGGAATGCACTTTCTATTGGCAATAATAATGGTTCCCTGACAGGTTCAAACATTGAATGCAGTGGAACAGGAAGCGCAAATAGACAGGTTGTGGATACAAGCGTAATACATGTTGGCGGAACTGTAAAATTTGGCTCTTATGAGCAGGATAACAACAGCTCAAATGGTGCAGAGCAGATTGAGTGGACAGTACTTGATTTACAGGGAGATAAAGCACTCATAATCAGCAAAAATGTACTTGATTTCCAACAGTATTATCCAAATTTACAGACACAGATAACCTGGAGCAACAGCTCCATCAGAAACTGGCTGAATAATACATTCTATAATACGGCATTTACAGACAGCCAGAAATCAGCTATTAACACGACAAATGTATCTGCAGAGAATAATTCCACATATGGAACTTCCGGAGGATCTTCAACAGATGACAAAGTATTTTTGTTAAGTGCATCAGAAGCAGAAAAATATTTTGAGACAGATGGAGCAAGAATGGCGAACTGTACAGAATATGCATTGAGCCGGAATGGAGATTCTGCGTTAAGAAATAATGTGACACAGTCGTCTTACTGGTGGCTGCGTACACCTGGTATATTTGACTATGATGCAATGTATGTACATTACACAGGCTCCTTAAGCAGTGACGGAATGGCTGCTGCCAATGTAATTGGTGGTGTGCGTCCGGCGATGTGGGTAAATACGAATGCAGTTGAAGTAGAATCTGAGGACTCACAGATTGGAAATTTTGTAAACCGTTTATACAGCGTATGTTTAAATCGTACACCGGATGCAGCAGGAAAAGCTGACTGGGTAAATCGTCTGTCAAATGGAACTGAGACAGGTTCAAGCGCAGCGTATGGATTTATTTTCAGCACAGAGTTCCAGAACTATAATTACTGTAATGAAGATTATGTGAAACAGTTATATCGTGCTTTTATGGGACGTGAATATGACCAGGGTGGATTGAATGACTGGGTTAACAGATTAGAGACAGGTACAACCCGCGAAGAAGTATTTAACGGATTTGCTAAGAGTGCTGAGTTTACGAATATCTGTGCAGAATATGGCATTACATTAGGTGATGGTATCGCTATACCACAGTATGGAACAGTTCCTCACGGACCATGTTCTGTTTGTGGAAAAACAGATGGAGTGACAGCATTTGTAACAAGACTGTATAATATTTGTTTAGACCGTGAACCGGATACAGATGGATTAAATGACTGGACCAATAGCTTGTGGCAACATTCAAGAAGTGGAAGAACAGTATCTGAAGGATTCATTTTCTCTCAGGAATTTACCAACAAGGGATTAAATGATGAAGATTATGTAGAATACTTATATCGTGCATTTTTCGACCGTTCTTCTGATGAAGGTGGAAAGAACGACTGGTTAAATCGCATGCATAATGAAGGATACAGCAGGGAAGACGTATTCAACGGATTTGTCGGAAGTACTGAATTTGATAATTTATGCAAAAAATATGGTATTACAAGAGAATAATTAATTTATAAAGAATTGCCTTCCCAAATTGCAGACGGGATGTCTGAAGTTTGGGGAGGCTTTTTTGGAGGAAAAATGAAAAAGCAACGGATGCCTAAATTATTGGCAGCAATGTTGGCTGCAGCAATCATTTTTGCGAGTGGCAGCATGCAATGTATGGCAATGGAAAATGAACAGGTTAATGATACAGCAGAACAGGAATTACAGGACATATTGCAGAAAAAAACAGTGATGGCAACTGTTTATCATACAGATTATTATGAAGTAAAAGGAAAACCGGCTCTTACCGATGAGACAGTGGCAACGCTTGCGTCAGGAAGCCAGGTATTCATTAAGGATGTTTCTATTTTAGAAGATGAGGTCTGGTATCAGGTGGCTTTTGCGGTAGATGACCGTGAAATGAGCGGATATATAGAAGCACAAAATCTTATTACAAGTGATGTGGATTTCAGACAGTGGGAGGAGAAACTTTCCGATATAAATGATGAAATAGCAGAAGATGTTGTCCGGGGTGGAAATGAAGATATTCTTTCTTTTCCTGAGTCTTACCGGAGTGCACTTTATACGTTGAAATCGTCGCATCCAGACTGGACCTTCGTATCAATGCAGACGAATTTGGACTGGAATAGTGTGGTGTCTGCGGAGATGAAAAATGACAGAAGCTGGGTGTATAAAAATAAAAGCGATGCCTGGAAAGCAGGGGCATCATCACAGCCAGGCTGGTATGTGGCATCGCAGACAGCAGTAGAATATTGCCTGGACCCACGTAATTTTATCAATGACTCATACATTTTTATGTTTGAACAGCAGACATATAATGCGCAGTATCACACGGTGGATGCCGTTTCCAACATAATTTCAGGAACATTTATGCAGGGAGACATTCCGGGAGAGGGCATCAGTTATGCGCAGGAATTTTATAATATAGGAAATGAGATAGGGGTCAGTCCGTTCTTTTTAGCATGCAGGGTTTATCAGGAGCAGGGAAGTGAAGGAACATCACCGCTTATTTCCGGCAATTATGCTGGTTATGAAGGATATTACAATTATTATAACATTGGAGCAACAGGAAACACAACTACAGATGTATACGTGAATGGTCTTACTGCGGCTAAAAAATATGGCTGGGACAGCAGGGTGAAATCGTTGTCCGGCGGTGCTGGGTATATTTCACAAAATTATATTTTAAAGGGACAGGATACCCTGTATCTGCAGAAGTTTGATGTGGATGCCTCGTATAATGGGCTGTATTCACATCAGTATCAGCAGAATATTGTTGCACCGATGTCAGAGGGAAGCCAGATAAAGAGTGCATACAGTAAAACGAATGCGCTGGAAAATCCGTTCGTATTTAAGATACCGGTTTACAATAATATGCCAGAAACGGCGTGTGCCTCCCCGGACACAGGAAGCAGTTCTGATAATTCGGGCAATGGAAATAGTTCCAGCAGTGGAAATGGTTCAAATAATGGAAATAACTCCAATAATTCAAACAGTTCAAACAGCTCAGACAACTCCGATAGTTCTACAACAGCAGAACAAAAGCTGAGAGCTTTCGTCATTAGACTGTATGAGGATGCATTGCAGAGAAATTCTTATGATGAGTCGGAAATCAATTACTGGTATACAGCATTGAAAAATGGAGAGAAAACAGGAGCAGAGACAGCACAGGGATTTTTCTTCAGTGATGAATTTAAAAATAAAAATCTTTCAGATGAGGCCTATGTGGATGTCCTCTATAAAGTTATGTTTGACAGAGAAGCAGACCAGGGAGGAAAAGAGAACTGGCTTAGTGTATTACAAAACGGAATGAGCCGTGAGTATGTGTACCGGGGATTTTCCGATTCCGATGAGTTTTCCAATGTGTGCAGTCAGTATGGAGTGGTTCAGGGAACGGTTACGCTAGGCAGCTATCGTGACCAGAATGAAGGTGTGACAGCTTTTGTGAACCGTTTATATAATAAATTATTAGACAGACAGGGCGAGGATGCAGGAATTGAGAACTGGTGTAAAACCATTTTGACAAAGTCTGATACAACAGAAAATGTGGCATATGGTTTTGTTTTTTCACAGGAATTTTCAAACAGGAATACTTCAAATGTTGATTTTGTGAAAATTATGTACCGTACTTTTTTAGACAGGGAATATGACGAGGCAGGATTAAATGACTGGGTATCACAGCTAGAGGCAGGAACAGACAGAGAGCAGGTATTCCGTGGCTTTGCGCGCAGTACAGAATTTCATAATCTGATGCAGTCATATGGAGTGGAATAGAGATGAAAAGAAAAAGAGTAACCTTCTGGATGACATTTTTTTTCTGTATTTTATTTTGGATGCCCGGACAGAAAGCTTTCGCAGAAGAAAATGTTGTGGAAATAAGTACAGAAGCTGAAACAGAGGAGAATACCGGCACGTTCGATTATATTAAGGGAAGACCGCTTTCGGAGTCTGAAAAGGAAGAGGTAACAAATGCTGTAGATGAATTTGCGGGAAAAGGTTCTTTTATTGATGATGCAGATGACACTTTTGCAGACAGCACAGAGAATTTGCCGGAGACTGCCATTTTAAAAGTAAATCTGCCGGCTGCTTATGATGGCAGAAAAGAGGGACTTGTCACTTCGGTAAAGACACAGAAATATGGGGACTGCTGGGCATTTTCGGCATTAGAGCTTTTGCAAATCAACAGTATAAAAAAAGGCTTTGTAAAAGACTGCGATTTGTCCGAACGGCATCTGGTATACTATTCTTTTCATTCACTGAAAGGAACACCGGGACAACAGGAAGGTGAGGGAACGACTTATCAGGATAATGGGGCTGCTTCTATATGCTTTCAAAATGGAGGAACCTATGAGTATGCAATGCGGACACTCGGAAGCTATGCTGGTGCAGCCGATGAAAGCAGTGCGCCTTATGATTACTTAAATGAGAGTCTGCCGGAAAACAGTGAATTTGTCTATCAAAATGCAAGAGTGCGGTTAAAAAATGCATATCTATTAAATACTGCAAACCAGAATGAAATAAAAGAAGCGGTTTTATCTTACGGAGCAGTTGGTATTTCTTATTACAGTGGACTTGCCTATTATAACTATGATACAGCTGCACAGTATTGCCCGGGCAGGATAAAAAGTGACCATGCGGTAGTAATCGTTGGCTGGGATGATTGTTATGCAAAAGAGAATTTTAAAACCATGCCAAAACAAAACGGTGCCTGGCTTGTGAAAAATACATGGGGGACCGTGTTTGGCGACAATGGGTATTTCTGGCTTTCTTATGAAGATGCCTCGATTTCGGGGAAAGCATATGCAATGGAAGCAGAACAGACAGGCGTATATAATAATATCTATCAGTGTGATAATACTTTAATGGATGAAGCAGTAACACAGGAAAATGAGTTAGTGGCTGCAAACAACTATATATTAGAAGGAACAGATGAGTATTGTGAGATACCATCGGCGGTAACCTTTGCAGTGCCGTATGGGAATATGGCATATCAGGTTTCTTTATATAAAAATTCACAGAAAGAAAACCCGGAGTCCGGACAGACTTTATTAGAAGAACCGGTGGAAGGATATATAAATAATGCCGGACAGTACACGGTAGAACTTCCGGAGATAGAGCAGCAGCCAAAAGGAACAGTGATTTCTGTTGTCATAACATTTACAGGGGAACGGACCGGCATTTATACGGACACGACAGCCTCCGGCAGACGCACACGGTGCAAGGCAACAGGCGGAGAAAACACCAGTCTTTTAAAAACAGGGGAGGACTGGGTTGATTTTGGAAAAGAGCAGGACAGAAATTTCAGGATAAAACTTTTTATAAAAAAGGGAACTCTTTTACAGCAGGATTATAAAGTAACGCTCACAGAACAGGATATTTTAGATGCTTATGGGCAGTTCTTAACATGTGTCCGGGGCAGTGAAACGGAGCGTGGCGTTGAATTGTTATATGAAAGCCTGCTGCAAAGACAGGGCGAAGCACAGGGAGTGAATAACTGGGTAAGCCGCAGTGAAGCTGGTTTTAGCACATTAAGCATTATGGAAGGCTTTTTGTATTCGGATGAATTTATGGCAGAAAATGCAGAGCTTTTAAGTTTTGGGAAAAGTATTCTTAGGCAGTGTGTGGAGAATTGTTATGAAGTAAAAGTAAACGATATATGTAGTTTGTACGAGACAGTTTTAGACCGGGAATATGACCTGCCGGGATTATGCTACTGGGCAGAAAAAAAGAAAAACGGTCAGTCAGAGGAAGAGATAGAGCAGGGATTTTATTACTCCGAGGAATATTTACAGAGGAAGACAAATCCTTAAGAAAAATTAAGAAATTTTTCCATATTATTTGATTGTAAATTGAGTAGACAGAGGTCTATAATAGGGGCAGAAAACAAACAGGAGGGAAACATATGAAAGTAAATAAGTTATTCAAAAGATTTGCAGCAGTATTATGTCTTAGCATGACACTTTCCATGACGGCACTGGCTGCGGAGAGTGATGCAGACGAGTTATCTTATGTATCAAGTGAGCAGCAGGATACAGAGGAGGATTTAGTGGAGGCATCTGCACATGCATCGATTTATCCGGATCCGACAATGTATGATGCTACTTATTCTAATAACACAAAGATTAATCTGGTATTTAATGTGAGGACTTTTGGAAATGAGATGGAGCGTTACGAAATCAGAATTTTCAAAGGGGCCAAAGAGGATGCTGCTAATTTAGTGGCACGAAAAAATGCCGATTTCGAGGCAAAAAAGGGAACCTACAATATTACCTATAGCTGGGACACCACAGACTGTAAAAAATATACAGAGGGAACTTACACAATCACCTGTACATCTTATTATAATGATGAGAAAAAGAATGTAGATGCACAGAATAACAAAGAGTCATTTACGGTAAAACTTGAAGATTACAGAAGAATTTTAGACAGAAAATTTGTGGAGAGACTTTATAATAAGGTTCTTCAG
>CAKRCJ010000016.1 GCA_934307185.1 uncultured Roseburia sp. | reverse complement strand
TACTTCGTACCGTTAAAAATGGAATAGCCGTTCCGCAGTAGCGGAACTGGCATTCCGTTTGAGCGTAATTTGCAGAATGCGACGAAATGGCAGGAGTGGAGCAGATGGATAACATTGAAGATACATTTCTACGTTCAGATACACCCGCACTTGATATTAAAATATTCAATCCGCCGAAGTCAAAAAACAACTTCATGAACCAGTACGTGGAAGAATGTAAAAATAAACCACAGACGCGAATTTGTCACAGCTTTTATTACAACGTACCTGTAAAGTGGTTAGGAAAGCGATTTTTCGAACGTGCGGAGTGGTTCAAGGTGCATAAGCCGCTATATTACCGTAACAACTATATGGGAGAAGTAACCGGTACCGGCGGCGGTATCTTCGATAATGTGGAAGAACGGACTATCACGGATGCGGAAATTGAGAATATGCCTTTTTTCTATCATGGTCTGGATTTCGGGTTTGAGCATCCACAGACATTTCAAAAAGCATGGTACGACGAGGATACAGACACATTGTATTGCGTGGCAGAGGTATTTGCCAGGAAATGTAAGAACAGCACATTTGCCCGGAAGATTAAAAAATATATTACAGAGGAAATCATTTGTGACTCGGCAAGACCTGACGCTATAGCGGAGTTACAGGACTGGGGATTTCATGCAATTGGAGCAAAAAAGCGTTGGGGTTCGGGGAAAGGAAGGGATTATTGTTGGGAGTGGCTGCAACAAACCACAAAAATTGTAGTAGACCCGGAACGGTGTCCGCATCTTACGCACGAATTGACGACTTTGGAACATGAACAGTTGGCGGATGGAAGCTTTTCAGATGCGTATCCAACAATAGGAGAGGACTGTGTGTGTGCTTTGATATATGGACTAAATAGAGTGATTATGGAATCTCGAAGAAATAATGGATTATACGATGGAGAAATAGATGGAAATAATGAGGAAGGTGACTACTATGAAGAATGAGGTTTGGCGACCTGTTGATGGATTTGAGGGATATTATGAAGTAAGCAATTACGGAAGGGTAAGAAGCATCAAGAGAATTGTTACTATAAAAAATAGATGGCATGATATTCAAAGAAGGTATGGAGGGACAATAACACGAGGTCACATAGATAATAATGGGTATATGGCTATCTGTTTACAAGCTGATGGGCGAAAGAAATATACGAAAGTCCACATATTAGTTGCAAAAGCATTTATAGAAAATCCTAGTAATTATCATCAGGTGAATCACAAAGATGAAAACAAATCAAATAATTGCGTTGAAAATTTAGAATGGTGTACGGCTAAGTATAATTCAAATTACGGAACAAAAATCAAAAGACAGGCAGAAAAGTGGAGCAGAAAGGTGAATATGCTCAAAGATGGAAAAATAGTATCCACATTTCCATCTTTGAAAGAAGCAGGGGAGAGAATGAATATAAATTATAAGAATATTCAATCGGTATGCGCTGGCCATAGAAAAACAGCCGGTGGATATAATTGGGAATATGCTGAATAGTAAGGAGGATTAAAGATGAATGTCTTCCAAAGAATAGGAGCGTGGATAATGAATTTATTTAAAACAAATGCGGAAAAAGAATTTGGCGTTGATATTATATCTTCTGACTTTATGGAGATTGCACAGACAGAGTGGCAGAACATTATTAAGGGCAGACCATATTGGACAAGTGATGATGTGCGAACAATCAATTTTGCAAAGTTTCTCTGCTATTATACCAGCAAAAAAACATGTCTTGACCTAAATGTGACAATAAGCGGCAGCGACAGAGCAGATTATATCAATCAGTGTATTAGCGCAATGATAAAAAAATCTATCCGGGATAAAGTGGAGGATGCCTGCGGCGCGGGTGGTATTATTCTTAAACCAAGCGGTACATATAACCCGGCGGGAGCGATTGATTATGTGATGCCTGGCAGTTTTGCAGTGACAGAGAAAAATAGCAATGGAGATATTCTTGGAATTATTTTCATTGACCGACAGGTAAAAGGTGATGATTACTATACGAGGTTGGAGTATCAGCACTTCACATCCGCTATTTCCGAAGATGGAGAAAATACAGGGCGGACATATTCGATTGAGAATAAGGCTTTTAAATCGCGTGGAAGTGACAGCCTGGGGCGTAGCATTGCATTAACAGACGTGCCGGAATGGAAAGATGTACCGGAGTCAATCACAATTTCCAATGTGGAAAAACCATTGTTTGGATATTTCAAAATGCCATATAACAATACAATTGATTATGCATCCCCGGAGGGCGTGGCAGTATTTGCAAATTGCATTGAGGAGCTGCGCAATCTGGATGTGGCATGGAGCAGGAAAGATGATGAAGTATTTGACTCTCAACATTTAACATTTATTGATGAAAATGCGCTTTTAAAACGTGATACAAATACAGGAGACAAAAAAAGACTGGAGCTTCCGCGTTTTGTGAAAGGATTGAAACATGGGGTAGATGCAAACAGTACAATTGACGAACATATACCGACCATGCTGACAGAGCAAAGAGTGGCAGATATTAATTCTATTCTTTCCATGATTTCTACTAAGGCAGGATTTTCACAGGGGCAGTTTGTACTTGACCGCAAGACTGGCGTTGCAACTGCAACAGAGATTGAGAGCGATGATAGTGAGACGGTAGAGACAATTAATGATATCAGAGCATCGTTAAAATCAGCGATGAAAGACTTAATATATGCGTTGGATAAATACTGTGATGTATTTTTTGATATGCCAAGTGGCTATGTGAATGCTTTAGATGAAAATGTTGCTGACGAAGATGTGTTCTATTTTAAAGATTTGCTTGCTTCTTTTGAGCAGGATAGAACCAGAGCATATCAGTTAATGACGAACGGAGTATATAGTAAACGGAAGTATTTGAAGGAATATGAAGGATTTAATGACAAGGAAATTGATGAGATGTTTGCAGAAATTGAGGAAGAAAATGCAAGTGAGCAGAAAGGCGGATTGTATGGGGAGGAGTAAGGCAATGGATATACCGACAATCCCAAAGTTGTGCAAGGGTGGAGTCATAAAAGGAACATTTGGTTTTCACCCAGACGGTCCGGAACGTGTTCTGCCATTTCAAACGGAAAACAGACAAAGATGCGAAGAAATAAGAAAAACTTTAGAAAAGAGTGTGCATAAATGAAATATAACAAAGTTATAGGAAGTGTCAATATAAGGCTTGATACAAAGCGCATAGACGGAAATATAAGAAGGGCACAGGACAAATTAGACATGCAGGTGCTTAATGACATGATACCATATATGCCAAGACAGCAGGGGGCTATGGTGGGAGCTACTAATATTATTGAACCTGGATTAATTGCGACAGATACACCGTATGCGCATTATCAATATACAGGCGAACTGTATTTAACAGAAGATGGTCGTTCATGGGCGGATAAGGAAGAAAAGAAGTATCCAACAGGAACACCATTAAAATATCATACAGAAGGAACAGGCGACCACTGGTTTGAAACAGCAAAAAATGAGCATAAAGAGCAATGGATTGATTTGGTAAAGAGAGAGGTCGGGAAAGGATAAATGTTAACACCGGATTACTTTTATGGAAAATCGGACAAATTAGTAGAAATGTATCAGGAATTGGAAGATTGGATTATAAAAGATATAGCTATGCGATTGATGAAATCGGGAGAATTATCCGGTACTGCTGACCGTGAATTGTGGAAGCTTCAGCAAATGGGATTGCATAACACAGAGATTGTAAAAAGAATTTCACAAATGACAGGAAAAAGCCAAGATGAAGTTAGACGGCTGTTACAGGATAGTGTTATGACTTCGTTCTCTGATGATGCAGAGGTTTTAGAAAAACTCATGGATATTCAGACACCATTACAGAATAATGCTGCTATTATGGCTATGAATGCGGAGATGATGAAAACATTTGGAGAATTAACAAATCTTACGAGAACTACTATGAAGCAGACACAAAGGGATTTGCTTAATATGCTCAATGAAGTAGATTACCGTGTGGCATCCGGAATGCAGTCCTATAGCAGTGCAGTATGTGAAGTACTTGACAGATATGCACAGAGTGGAGTTATCATTGATTATCCAACTGGGGCAAAAAGAACATTAGAAGCAGCAGTACGCTGTTGTATTGTCACTTCCATGAACCAGACAGCGGCACAGGTGACAAATCAATACATAGTTCAAAGCGGAGTGGAATATGTTCTTGTATCGGCTCATATGGGCGCCAGACATAGTAAGCAGTTCCCGGAGGGATTGCAGTCTCATGATTATTGGCAGGGAAAAGTATATAAGATTGTCGGCAGTGACGATGATACACCGAATTTATTAGAAGCAACAGGATATACAATAGACCCGGTTACCGGACAGGGAAAAGTTGTAAATCTGCTTGGATTACACGGCTATAACTGTAGACATTCACATAAGCCGTGGGATAAATCATTGAGAAATCCTTATGTTGATGAAAATGGAAATCCTAAAATTGATGTGCATGAGAGCCAGAAAGTTTATGACCTCAAACAGCAGCAGAGAGCTTTGGAGCGTGCTATCCGGCAGACAAAACGGGAATTGTTAGCGAAACAGGCGGAATTAAATGGTATAGCAGAAACGGATGTACGGGAACTGTTACAGCCACAATATGACAAACTTGCGTACAAGCTTCGGATGCAGAATAAGAAATATCAGCAGTTCTGCGAAGCAAATGACTTACAGACACAGGCTGATAGGATTAAGGTGGCAGGATTTAAGAAAAAACAATCTGCTACGGCAAATGGCAGGGCAACGGTTTATAGCAATGCAGAATATAGCGAGTATAAGAATAATCTTGGAAAAAATATGGTAAGTAAAGAAGAATTTTCAAGAATTATGAATGACAAATCAGAAAAGAAATTGTTTAAACATTATACTGATTCTGTTAAAAATGGAGACGTGTCACCTCTTACGGATTATGATACATATCAGAAAATTGCAACGGAGTTGCGTGAAAAATGTATTGGACTAAAAACTTCGAATGGTATAGAATTAAAGGAGATTAGCTTACATAGCATAGATAGAGTGATAGGATCCGTGGAAAAGAGAAGAAGTGGCGTAACGGTAGATGGTATAGTAGAAGCTCTTACATCTCCGGATGCTAAGATTATGGATCCAATATATAATAAAACAAAAACAAAAGTGAGTCAAAAATTTATCTACAAGACCACAGAAGTGTCTGTTAATCCAATCGACCATATTTTGATCCAAGCAAATCCACATCATAGGGAGCGAGAATAATGTTTATTGATGAAAACGATATAAAAGTATTAGAAGATGATTATATTCCAAATATCAGAATGCTTATGAAAGATAAAAGTGTGAGTGATGTCTTAGATATGATAGACAATATAATAATTGAAGATATTTTGGATAACGATAATGAACCAAGTGAAGTCGGAAGAAAGTTACAACTGATCTATGACAGAATCCAAAGAGATAATGAGTAAGATTTTTATTTTGGCACAAATTATATATGAACATGAATTACAATAATATTGTCATAAGAAGTGACCTTTCACAGTGAAAATCAAACAGGCTGATTGTCTACCGTGATAGTCGGAAATCCCCCAAACATTAATAAATTTCTCCGAAAGATGCACCTTGAAATACAGGTGCTTTTTCATGTCTAAAAGTTGGCACAAATCTTTTTCTAACTCATGATAAAATAGTATTAACAAATGAATAAGCACCGGACGGAACGAAGGAAGCCGTTCGCTACCCTAGAAAAATTATAGGATGTTGTTATGGCACGTCCTGTTTTTGGGCGTGCTTTTTTCTTTGTATTTTGCCAGCTATGGAGTAAATAGCAACTCATTCGCGCCGGACTGACCGGAGTAACAACTTTTAAGAAAGAGAGGAACAGAAATGATTATTATCGACAAATTGAAATCTCTTGGTGTAGAAATCACAGATGAGATGGAAAAGGCTTTATCTGGAGACTGGGTGAGTAAATTCGAAATGGATAAGAAACTTGCCAAAATGCAGACTTTGGAAGACGAAAGCAAAGACTTGAAAGAAAAGCGGGATACACTCGAAAAAGAATTGCAGGCATTAAAAGACTCAGCACCGGATGCTGATGCATTAAATCAGAAAATAGCAGAATTAACCACAACATTAGAAAATGAACGCAAAGAGCGTGCAGAGAAAGACGAAAGGACCAGACTGGATGGACTGGTAACAGATTTTTTTGCAGATAAACATTTTGTGAATGCAATTACCGCTGATGCTATCAAGGCACAGTTGGTTGAAAAGTTAAATTCTGATGAAGCCCGCGGGAAAAGTATTTCTGATTTGTTCGATGCCATTGTCAAGGATGATAAGGGCAATTATAAGCCGGACATTCTCATTGACGATAAGACATATCAGGCGCAGCAGAACCGAAGCCAGATTGTCGGAAATCCAATTAATCAGCCGGATGGAGCAAAACTTTCTATGGCTGAACTCATGAAACTGAAAAACCAGAACCCGGATATGGATATTACACCATATCTGAACAGAAAGAAGGAGAAATAATACATGGCATTATTTGATTTAGTTAATTTTAACGGTGAAGTATTTGATGCGGCTGTCAGAACAACTCCAAATTTACGTTTAAATGAGCTGCTTCACTGCGGAGCGATTGTGGAACGTGGCGAGTATACATCATTATTGCCGGACCAGAAGGGCGGTAATTTTATTACTACTTTGATTAAAGCGCGTTTATCAGGAAAGACCGTAAACTATGATGGAAAAACTGATATTACAGCAGAGGAACGCGGCAATTACACAATGGGACGCATTGTTGTAGGACGTGCGCAGGGATGGACAGAAAAGGATTTTGTATCTGATATTTCCGGTGATGATTATTCGGCAGCAGCGGGAGAGGTTGCAGAGTTTTGGGATGATGTAGACCAGGATACGCTTCTTAGTATTTTAAAAGGTGTATTCTCCATGAACACCGGAGAGGGTAAAAAGTTCGTAGACGCACACACCTACGATATCACAGGGGCAACGGAAAATACCTTTGGTCCTACAACCCTTAACAATGCAATGCAGAAAGCCCTTGGAGATAAGAAAGCAAACTTCTCTCTTGCAATTATGCATTCCGTGATTGCAACAAACCTTGAGAACCTTAAGCTTTTGGAATACATGAAATATACGGATGCCAATGGTATTGAGAGAGATTTGGGTCTTGCAACATTAAACGGAAGGGTGGTGCTGATTGATGATACTATGCCGGCGGTTGAAGTTGCAGAAACATCCAAGGGGGCAGGGGATGGATACACAAAGTATACAACCTACGTTCTTGGTAATGGAGCAATTGAGTACACCGACTGCGGCGTGAAAGTTTCTTCCGAAATGGATAGGAACCCGGCAAAAAATGGTGGCGAGACAACTTTGTATACAAGACAGAGAAAGGTATTCGCGCCATACGGTATCTCATGGAAAAATACAGGCGTAATTTCACCAACCAATGCACAGTTAGAGACAGGAGCGAATTGGGAAATTGCACAGAACAATTCTTCTGATAAGCCTGATTATTTCCCGGCAAAAGCCATTAATATTGCCCAGATTATCACCAGAGGATAACAGAAAGGGGCTTTCAAATGGGATATACCACATTTGAGTTTTACAGGGATTTTTATTATGGGGACTCTATTGAGGAGTCCCTTTTCCCCAAGTGGGAAGATAAAGCAGCTATGAAGCTGAACCAGCTGACCTATGGAAATATCAATGAAGATACCAGACAGGAATTTGATGGGCAGATACAGAAAGCCACCTGTGCGCTGGCAGATTTGCTTTATCAGATTGATTTTAAAACAAATCATGCCAGCGATGAAAAGGGCGGCAATGTGAAGTCAATGTCTTCTGGTGGGCGGTCAATCAGCTTTGGCAGCAATGAGACACTTATTGATAAGGTGCTTGGGGACAAGGTGGCGCAGAACCGGTTGTGTTATGACACGGTATGCGAATATCTGTCCGGTACCGGTTTACTGTATGCGGGATATTAGGAGGAAAACATGAAGAAAATTTTTATTTCACAGCCAATGAAAGATAAGACGGATGAGCAGATTCTTAAAGAAAGAGAAAGGGCAGTTTCGGTTGTAAAGGAAAAGTTCAATGGAGAAGATGTTGAGGTTATCGACAGCTTTTTCCAGTCTGCACCGCATGATGCAAAACCACTGTGGTTTCTTGGCAAATCATTAGAGCTTCTTTCAACTGCCGATGTGGCTTATTTCATTGGAGAATGGAAAAACTATCGCGGATGCAAGATTGAGAATACTTGTGCCAAGGAATATGGCATTGAAACAATCGAGGAATAAATATGGGATTTTTTGATAACAAAACAGTTACCCTTTTCAATTTCTCAATCAATCCGGAAACCGAGGAAAAAACATATTACCCGACACTTCTCAAAGGTGTAGACATTGTGGAAACCAAGGGCGCAAATGTTTCAAAGAGCGGCATGGAAAATGCGGATGCAGTAAAGCTCTATGTTGATTTCAATAATATTGCCAAAACATATCTTCCACCAAAAGAGTGGAAAAATCTTCCAGATAAATGCAAACAGTACTTTTTGACGTTCACTCCGGCAACAGATTTTTTTGTAAAGGGAGATTGCACCGGTGCAACACTGCCGAAAGAAAACGCATATGAGTGGATGCAGGAAAACTTCGATGATGTTTGCAAGGTGACGACAGTAGATAAATACGAGGATATTTTACCTCATTTGGAAGTAGGTGGTTCATAAATGGAAGATGTAGAAAAACTGACAATTAAAGATGCGGAGAACGCAGGAAAAGGGCTGCTTGCGCTTGTATTAGCCTATCCCGGTTATCCCAAAGGATTTAAGGCAGATAACACAACTGTAAAGTGGAACAGTATGAATGCAGAGCGTTCCATTGGGATTTTCCCATTACAGGGGGCGGTATATGTAAAAAAATATGTCAGTGGCAGTTACATTGCACAGATGCCAATCCAGATACAGTACAAAAGCTCACCAACTACGAACAAAGAGAGCATTAGTGCACAGCAGGTAGTAAATGATTTGGCTGCATGGATGGAAGAAAGTGGGATTGAATTTAAGGACCCGCATCTGACGTTGGAAACGATTGAGAGAACCTCACAGGTATTCGGAGGAGGGCAGGACGAAAAAACGGTAGTGTATGCCGTAAATATGCAGCTTAGATATTTTTATAAAAAATAACAGGAGGAAAACACATGAAAACAAATTTACAGTTTTTTGCCAAAGACAGAACGAACATGATTAGTTTACTGGATATTGGCTCTTTGTTTAGTGGAAAGACACCAAAGATTGTGGAAATGGGTGATGGATTTAAAGAAATTACGGAAGACTGGGGACCAAATACAGAGTCAGTCCAGTACGTAAATATGAAAAATTCAGCGAACACGGTAAAAGGTTATGCATTCAGCATGTCACCGGAAAGAGATTATCTGTCAGATGATATGCAGAAGTTTGTGGATGAGGTTTTGAAAAAATTTCCGACAGGTGCAGAGTGTGAAACTTATTACTACAGATATTACAAGACAGATATTACAGGGACAAGCGGCGATTGTATCAGAGTGCCGGTTACTATCTGTGCATCCAGCACGGGTGGTTCTGGTGGGGATACGCTCACTTCATCTATTCAGATTAATGGAAATGATGATGTAGAGCTTGGAACGATTACGATTGGTGCAGATGGCTTTACCTGGGCACCAAAAGAAGCAGCGTAGGTGTTAATGAAAAATTAGCATATGTGGGATACCTTCTTTTCCTTGGTGTCCCACATTAGGAAAGGATGTTAATGATGGAAGAAATCAAATTAGGCACTGGTATAAAAAAGATTGCGATTAAGGATGAAGATGGAGAAGTTATTACTGTCTTATCTGTGAATGTCGCGGACGCAGAGACCGCAGATAAATTTGCAAAAATCATTGATGATTTAAACGGTATCTCTGCCAGATGTGAAGCAGAAACAAAACAGTGGAAAAAAGAGCATAAGGAAGATGCACTTGAGGGAGATGTTAATATTCCACTGGTTTTGGAAGTGAACAGAATTCGTGTGAAATATCTGAAACAGATAGTTGATTCTATTGAGGAGCTGTTCGGAGAGGGAACCATGAAAAATATTTATGGAGAAATCGTGCCGGATGAAGATGCGATTGTAGAATTTGTCGAGCAGATTATTCCGGTCATGGGAAGTCTGTTCAATAAACGTTTTGAACAGATGAAGAAACGTTATAATTCCGGCAGAAAAGGGGCAAGGGCATGATTAACGTCATGCTTGACCCGCTTCCTACCGAGTGGAACGAGTATGAGATTAACACATCCTTCCGTATTGGATTACAGATAATGCTCTTACAGTATGACAAAGAGTTAAGCGATTATGAAAGAAACTTATTTATTATCGACCTTATGTTTGATGACAGACCGCATCCATACGGAGAGGAATTACAGGAATGTATTACATGGTTTTTAAATGGCTGGTTTCATGATAAGCCGGGTTCATCAAAAGATAACCGCAGATTAGTGGATTATGACATTGACCAGTGGCGTATTTATGCAGATTTCAGAAAAATATACGGCATAGATTTATCACTTGATGAAATGCACTGGTGGACATTCAACGGTCTGCTTTGGAACATGCCTTATAAGCAGTCTTCCTTTATGGAGGTTATCGACATCCGCAGAAAGACAATTGAAGCAAGAATGTCCGCAAAAGAGAAGGAAGCAATTGCAGAAGCGCAGGAGATTTATGGATTAGAACAGCCGGAAGAAAAGAAACAGTACACAAATGAGGAAAAAGCAAAGATTGACGAATATGACCGGATGATGGAAGAAATCAGGGCAAAGAAGAAAGCAGAAAAGGAACTTGGATTAGCTTAGGGAGTGAGGATTGTATATGGCTGGCGGATATGATGGAGAAATTAGAATAAGGACATTAATTGAAAATGGAAAGGCAACCAGCCAGCTATTACAGTTGGAAGCCCGGTTTCAAAAGTTAACAAGTGAAGCGAAAAAGCTTTCTGACGGGATGCGTGAGATTGAACAGATGAAGATTTCGACAGAGGAATATAAAAATCTGCAAAGTCAGTTTGATGCGTTAGTAGAAAAAGGAAAAAAGCTGTCAGAAACACTCAAAGGCACAGAAAAGTATATACCTACAGAAGAATATAAAAATTTGAAAAACACTTTTGATGCTTTAATAGCTAAAGGGGAAAAGTTATCAGAAAAATTAAAGGATACGGAAAAGTATGTGCCATCCAGAGAGTATCTTGAAACAGAAAAAGCACTTGATGCAGTGAGTGGAAAGCAAGACCATTTAAGAAAAAAGATGGAAGAATGGGTTGCTCTTGGAAAGAAAACAAATTCCACTTCCTACAAGAAAATGGAAATGGATTTTGAAACACTTGGGCAACAGGCTGACCATTTAATCATGCGTTTAAATGAAATGGACGAAAAAGGGCAGGACAAGCAGATTTCTGATAAGTGGAAGAATATTAAAGACCAAATGGCACAGATAGGAACAGAAGCATCTAAGGTCAAAGCGCAGATGACCGAGCTTGAGGAAACTGGGAAAGATAAAACGATTTCCAGCAAATGGAAGGATGCCAAAGACCAGATGGCACAGGCGGGAACAGAGGCATCTAAACTTAAAGCGCAAATGCGTGATATGGAAGCAGACGGAACAGCTAACATTGACCCTAAGAGCACAGCAGAATACCAGAAGAAAGCGGAGAAATTAAAGGAAGTAAATCGCCAACTTGATGTTACAAAAAGAAAGATGGAAGAGATTGCTGCCAAGGAAGCTAAGGTTGGTTCTAAAAATATTGAGAAAGTCGGAAAAACTGCTAAAAAGTCCGCTGATTTGATGTCTACGTTTCTGTCCCGTTTAAAAGGGATAGTTCTCTCCCTGTTTATTTTCAACTGGATTACCAAGGGCTTTAATGCAATGGTATCTGCTTTTCAAGACGGAATTCAGAGCATGGCAAAGCATTCCAATGATTTTAATTTGAAAATGTCAGAGATGAAAAGTGCGACATCTACACTTCGGGCATCTATCGGAACACTGGCAGCCCCTATTTTGTCGGCACTAGTACCGGCAATTGTTACATTGTGCACCTGGCTTACCAATGCGATAAATGCAATGAACCGGTTTATTTCTGCCGTGAGTGGGAAAAGTACCTGGACGAGAGCAAAAAAGCAGCAGATAGATTATGCAAAATCTTTGGATAAAACATCAGGTGCCGCAAAGAAAGCCGCTGGGGCACTGGCTTCATTTGATGAACTGAATGTGATTAATACAAACAGTTCGGGTGGCGGTGGTAGTGGCGGTTCTGATGCAGATGCCGGCGGATATGAGGAAGTAGCGCTTACAGAAAAAGATTTTGAATGGGTGGATAAGATAAAAAATAAAATTCAACCTGTTACAGATGCATTAAAAAATCTTTATGAAAATGGATTAATGAAGCTTAAAGATTTTGGATATGATGCTTTGCTAGGATTTTATGAGCATTTTCTTGTACCGGTTGGAAACTGGGCATTAGGCGAAGGGCTACCAAGGCTTATTGATGCATTTAATGATGGACTGATGGAAATTGATTTTACAAAAATTACAGACTCGTTAAATGATTTTTGGGATGCATTGGCGCCATTTGCAATTAATGTTGGGGAAGGACTTCTTTGGTTCTGGGAAAATGTTCTTGTACCATTGGGAACATGGACTGCAAACGAAGTGGTTCCAAGATTTCTTGAAACAGTTTCAAAATGTATTGATATCTTAAATATAGTAATCGAAGCATTAAAGCCTACTTTTCAATGGTTTTGGGATAATGTATTACAGCCTATAGCACAATGGGCAGCTGATAAATTTTTGAAAGCCTGGGATGCCATAAACGAAGCATTAACGAGATTTGGTGATTGGTGTGAAGAACATGAAACAGTAATTCAGGCAATTGCAATTATTATTGTATCTTTAGGAATTGCTATCGGAATTGTTAGTGCTGCAATAGCAATTTGGAATGTAGTAGGTGCAATTGCAACGATAGTTACAACTGGTTTTGCGGCTGCAATAGCTTTTTTGACAAGTCCGATTACATTAGTAATCATTGCGATTGCTGCGTTAATTGCTATCGGCATTCTTTTGTATCAGCACTGGGATGAAATAAAAGAAAAAGCTGCCGAGATATGGGCAAAAATTAAAGAAATTATTTCTGAAAAAATAGATGCGGCAAAAGAAAAAATCAATGAAGTAATAGAAAACATAAAGGCTTTTTGGTCTGAAAAGTGGGAATGGATTAAAAGTAAAGTTGTAGAAATCTGGGAAAACATTAAGCAAAAGATTTCAGATGCAATTACAAAAATAAAAGAAAAAATATCCACAATCCTCAATAACATTAAGAGCTTTTGGCAGAATAGCTGGGAAAATATAAAAACAACGGTACAGAATATATGGAATAACATTACGAGTGCCATTTCAAATAAAATTACGTTCATAAAAGATAAAATAACACAAATTCTTAATAATATTAAGACTATTTGGAACAACATATGGACGAACATGAAAATTTCTGTTATAGACATTTTCAATGGTATCTGGAATGGCATAAAAGGAATTATTAATAACATTATCGGCGGCATTGAGAAAATGGCAAACAGTGTGATTGATGGGATAAATGCAATGATTGCGTCTATGAATACACTGTCATGGGATATTCCAGACTGGGTACCGAAGATTGGTGGAAACAAATTTGGATTGAATATACCTACACTAAGCAGCGTTTCCATTCCACGTCTTGCCAACGGTGGCATTACGACAGGCTCTACTCTTACAAACATCGGTGAAGCCGGTATGGAAGCAGTTCTTCCGCTGGAAAATAATTTGTCTTATTTAGAACCACTTGCAGAGATGATTGCAAGCAAGATGGAAGGTGTACAGACAGTAAAAATAGTACCAGAAGAAAGCGGCATCTTTAAAATTGTAAGAGAGAGTGCAAACGATTATTACAGACGGACAGGAAGACCGGCATTTGATTTTTAGGAAAGGAGAGCGTAAATGGCATACAGTGGATTTTTAATAAAAGTAGGCAGTTATACGGTTCCTTTCTGTTACATAAATGCATCAAAATACAAGGCAGGAATTAAGGGGCAGGACCTTGACTCCTACCGGGATGCGAACGGTATTTTACATAGGGAAGCACTTGTGAATGTTGCAATTAAGGTCGAGTTGGAAACACCCTCTGGAAGAGAAGAACCGGAAATTAGAATTCTGATGGACAATATTCGTAGGCAGTACAGCAACCAGACCGAAAAGAAAGCGCTTGTAACAGCATGGATGCCGGAAATTGGCGAGTATGTAACAATGGACTGTTACATGCCGGACGTGGAATACACCATTGATTATGCAGACGAGAAAACAGTGAAGTATTCCTCTTTCCGGCTGGCATTTATCGGATACGGAGGGGCAGTTTAATGATTAATTATAAATATGCAGAATTATTTAAACAGAACAGCGCAGATAAGCAGATTTCCATTAAATCAGCCGATGGTCAGATAGCAATTACAAACAGTGATATTTACAGCGAAGAATTCGAACTAACCGAAAGTCTTTGTTCTGAAAGTGAACTGATGTTTGGATGTTGCGAAGCAGGTTCTGTAAAATTCAAAGTGGAGAATATCTTTCTTTCAATGAAGGGAAAATGGCTGACCGTAAAAACAGCATTTGGTATCCATCCGGATACACCGCTTATGCTTGGCAGATATAAGGTTTATTCGGATGTACCGACCGCTGACCGAAACTGGAGAAATATTGTTGCTTATGACGCTCTATATGACGTGATTAACGCGGACATGACAGATTGGTATAACACGGTTTTGCCAAATAAAGACAGCAAGGTGACGTTAAAACAGTTCCGGGACAGCTTTTTTAAACATTTTGGCATCGAACAGGCAGAGATAACGCTTATAAATGACACCATGACGGTGGAAAAGACCGTGGAAGTTACCGGAAGCAGTGAAAACAGCTCCGGGGAAGTGATGAGCGGAAGGACGGTTCTTTCCTGCATTCTTGAAATCAATGGCTGTTTCGGACATATGGGACGGGACGGAAAGTTCCATTATATTTATCTGGAGCAGAACATTGACGCACTCTATCCGAGGGATGACCTTTTCCCGGCAGACAATCTTTATCCAAGGGAGCAGAAAACAACGCAGATTGGAAAAGGACTGTACAAAAGTGCAGAGTATGAAGATTTCCTTGTGAAATCCATTGATAAGCTGCAAATCCGGGAGAAAGAGAATGACATTGGTGTCATTGTTGGAAACGGAGACAATTCTTATATCATAGAAGGAAATTTTCTGGTTTATGGAAAAGGAACAGATGAATTAAAAGTAATAGCAGATAACATTCTTGGCAGGATAAAAGAGGTCGTATACAGACCTTTTTCCGCGGAATGTCTTGGAAATCCATGTCTGGAAGTCGGGGATGCAGTGAGGTTTCCAACCAGACGCGAAATTATTGAAAGCTATATCTTAAAGCGAACCCTCAAAGGCATCCAGGCATTGACAGACACTTACGAAGCGGAAGGGGAAGAATACCGGACGCAGAATGTCAATAGTGTGCAGAGGAGCATCCTGCAGCTGCATGGAAAAAGCAATGTGCTGGAAAGGACCATTGAAGAGACAAAGTCGCAGATTGTGGATGTGGAAAAAGGACTAAAATCCGAGATATCCCAGACCGCAGAGGAAATCCGGACAGAGGTTTCCAATACGGAAAAAGGACTGAAATCCGAAATCAGGCAGAATGCAGACTCCATTACTGCAGAAGTAAAGCGCGCAAAGGGTCAGGAGGAGGAACTTTCCTCTTCTATAAAAATCAATGCGGACAGTATTACGGAAGAGGTAAAAAGGGCATCCAAGGCAGAGGGAGAAATGTCTGCATCCATCAAACTGAATGCCGAAGAGATAGACTTAAAAGTTTCCAAGGACAATGTGATTGGAAGCATCAACTTAAGTTCGGAAAAAGCCGTTATCAGTGCTAAGAAGATAGAACTAAAAGGTGCGGTAAGTTTCAGTACATTCAGTGATGACCTTCAGGAAAGCTATAATAATCTATCCAGTGATGCATCCGATGCCAAAGCAAAAACGGACGGGCTTTCCAAGGGAACCACGACGATTAACGGAGGGTGCATCGAAACCGGGACGATTGGCGCAGATAAAATAAAAGCCGGAGAACTGGATGCTTTAAAGATAAAAGC
>CAKRCJ010000015.1 GCA_934307185.1 uncultured Roseburia sp. | reverse complement strand
AAGAAATCCCGCTTCGTTTCATGTTAAAAGGAACAAAGCTATGAATTATGCAAATATAAAAACGTATTCAATTGAAAATGGACCGGGTGTAAGAGTATCTTTATTTGTATCCGGCTGTACGCACCACTGCAAAGGCTGCTTTAACGAGGAAGCATGGGATTTTTCTTACGGCATGCCGTTTACAGAGGAGACAGAGGACGAAATAATAAAATCATTAGAGCCTTCCTATATGGCGGGGATTACACTGCTCGGCGGGGAACCGATGGAGCCATGCAATCAGAAGGCACTTGTAAAATTTCTCCGCCGCGTCAGAAAAGAGCTTCCGCAGAAAACAGTCTGGATTTATACCGGCTATGTCTACGAGGACCTTTTAGAAGGAGGACGGGCAAACTGTGAAGTGACCGATGAAATCCTTTCTTATTGTGATGTTTTAGTGGATGGCCCGTTTATGATAGACAAAAAAAATATCTCTTTAAAATTCAGAGGTTCCGAAAACCAGAGAATAATAGACATTCCTGCTACAAGAGAGCAGAAGAAAGTGATTGTTGCGATGGAATAGCATTTTGTGCTATGATAGCAGGTATGGATAGAAAAAGGGGAGAAAAAGATGAAATTTACATGGAGAACCTTTTTGGCAGCGGCAGCCTACGCGCTTGGTGTCCTTGGCTGGATATATATTGGCGCATGGCAGATACTGACCAAACCGATAAAAAAAGTGATACTCGCACAGCTGGCAGGACATTTGTCTCTTAGTGTATTATTTGGAGCATTTATCCAGGGCTTTTTATTGTTATCTTTAGCTGGTGGTGTATGGTGTATCGGATATATGTTAAGTGACTATTTTAAAGAGGACTAAGAAATAAGATGATTTTAAGAGTACCTTCCTTTTATAAAACATTTCAGTGCATTGCGGATAAATGCGAGCATAGCTGCTGCATTGGCTGGGAAATTGATATTGATGAAGACAGCTTCGATTATTATGAGTCGATTGAAGGAGACTTTGGGAAAAGGTTAAAAAGACAGACCACGACGGAGGATGGCGAGCACAGCTTTATTTTGCAGGAAAATGGCTGGTGTCCGTTTTTAAATAAACAAAAGCTCTGTGATTTATATACGGAACTCGGTGAGGAAGCATTGTGTGAGGTCTGTACAGAATATCCGAGATTTGTAGTAGAATATGGCAATGTGAGAGAAAAATCTTTAAGCGTTTCCTGTGAAGAGGTAGGACGCATTATTTTTTCTGATAATGGGAAAATGTGCTATGAAGATATAGAACTGCCGGATATGGGAATAGAAGACGAGTTCTATGAGGACGAGGAAGAACCATTCGAAGAGGATATGGAAGAGTTCTGTTCACATTTAGAGGAATACAGAAATCAGGCGGTTGCTATTTTGCAGAACAGGGATAAGACGATGGATACGCGTATCCGTGAATATCTTTTATTCTGCGAGAAGCTGCAGAATGTAATGGAAAATCCTGACGAAGAACCGTGGGAGCCGGTGGAATATTTTCATGCCAGAATGGATACATTTGACGAATTGGAGAATGTCAATGAAGAATGGATTGACGTAAAGCAGCGTGTCCGGGCATTTTTTGAAACACATTCTTATAAGGAAGCGTTAGAGCAGTATAAGCGTTCCGCAGATTATAATGAAATCTGGTATGAACACATCATGGTTTACTTTACATACCGGTATTTTATGCGTGCATGGTATGACGGAAATGTGTTAGCCAAAGCGCAGTTTGCAGTGGCAGGTTATCTTGTAATCCGGGATATGGACATGGTCCGTTTCTTTGAAAATGGGGAAAGCTTTCAATTGAAAGACCGTATTGCAACGGCGAGAATTTTTTCCAGAGAGGTAGAACATTCCGAGGAGACATTAGAAATCTTAGAAGATGAGATTGCATTTGATGAAGCATTTCATGTGAAAAATTTATTGCAGCAGATATAAAAAAATAGCCGGGTGACAGATAACCGGATAGCAGTCAGTGCTATCGGTCTGTTCAGCCGGCTATTAGTATCTGCCTGTGATAAAACGAAGGAAAGATACAGGTTTTTCTCCATTGGCCTTTGTTTCATCAAAATATCTCTCATAATAGAGAATTACCTCGCCAAATGACATTTCTGGAATAATTGGATACATAATAAAACCTCCTTAAATTTTTTATCTGAAATAAGTTGTTCCTCATTTCGTTTGCTAGTATAGTACAACGTTTGGGGAAAGTCAACAAAAAGTTACAACAATTTTTGTTAAGTATTCACAAAAATACAATTTTGTGAAAAAAGTGCTTGCCAAAGAGAATAGGAGAAGAAAAATGCAGCAGGATGAGGATTTCGAATATCGGCGGGAACGGAGAAAAAGAATACAGGCAAGAAGAAGGCGGCAGAGAAGAAAACAAATATTGGTACGGGCAGTCTGCATCGGGGTATTTTTTATTTTTCTGTTTGTACTTGCGGGTGCAGTAAAAAAGGTTGTGGCAAACAAAACAAAAACGGAGCCTGTCACAGCAGATAAAGTAAAGTATGTAGAACAGTCTCCGGATTTTTCAGTAGAGCTTCTGACACCGAATGAATATTCCAGACCACAGACAGCGTTAGAGCAGGTGAATGGAATAGTAATCCACTATACTGCAAATCCAGGAACGACAGCCGAGCAGAACAGAAGCTATTTTGAAAGTCTGGCGGAAACGAAAGAGACACATGCAAGCAGTCACTTTGTGATTGGAATAGAGGGAGAAATTATCCAGTGTATTCCATGCAGGGAGATTGCTTACGCGTCAAATGAGAGAAATGCGGATACAATTTCGATAGAATGCTGTATTCCGGATGATACAGGAAAGTTTACAGATGCAACCTATGAATCTTTGGTGGAGCTTGTGGCATGGCTGTTGGGAAGATATAACCTTACGACGAATGAAGTTATCAGGCATTATGATGTGACGGGAAAAAACTGTCCCAAATATTTTGTCGAAAACAGTGGTGCATGGAGTGCGTTTAAGGAAGACTTATTGACATATATTGATTCCTGCGGTATTGAAAAAACAAAGGAAATAAATTAAAATGAAAGAAATGTTATAAAAAATCGAGGGAAGAAAAAACTTGAGAGAAAAAATAGAAAAACTTGGAAAAAAAGAAAATTTAAGAGAAACGCTAAGCTCTCTTCGCAGCGACATAAAAGAGCAGGAGAAAAAGGAAGAACTGGAAAGTCTTATTAATAGGAAGGAAGTACTTACAGATTTATTGCAGGAAGACGATGCAAAGGTAAGGAAAAATGTGGCATTGCTTTTAGGAGACTTACAGCTGCAGGATGCAAAAGAGAACCTTTTTTTGGCGTATCAGAAGGAGACTACATTATTTGTAAAAAGTGCATATCTTACAGCTTTAAGACAGCTTGATACAAAAGAATATCTTCCTTATTTCAAAGAGCGTTTAAAACAATTAAAAGAAACACCTGTACCGGAAGAGGAAAAGAAACACAAAGGGGAAGAAATCAGGGAGTTAAGCCAGATTATCTTAAAAGAGGAAGGTGCGAAAAAGCATCCGTTTTGTGGATTTACAAAGCCACATGAAATGCTCCTGCTTACCAACAGAGAGCAGCGGGAAGTGACACTTGCCGAGGTAAGAGGACTTGGCGCGTCCGTGCAGAAGAGAGCAGAACTTCATCCACTTGGAGTTATGGTTTTCTCAAAAGAAGTGATTGCTTTTACAAAATTAAGAACATACAGGGAATTGCTTTTTCCAATTCATACAGAAGAGAAAATTCCGCCGAATGCGCAAGAGGCGGCAAAGATGCTGTGGAATTCCGACCTGTTTTCATTTTTATCAGAATGTCATAAGGGTGACTCGCCCTATTATTTTCGATTAGAAGTAAAAGGAACAGAGATAAAAACAGAATTTGTAAAGAAACTTGGAGCTGCACTGGAAACGTTTTCAGACTGGCAGCTTATGAATTCGACCGGGGATTATGAGTGTGAAATCCGTCTGATTGAGACGAAAGACGGGAACTTTGTCCCATTCCTAAAGCTATATACACTTTCCATGAAGCGTTTTGCCTATCGTAAAAATGCAATTGCGATGTCCATTCATCCGGCAAATGCAGCTATGCTTGTGGCACTTGCCAGACCATATTTAAAAGAGAATGCACAGATTTTGGATCCGTGCTGTGGTGTTGGTACAATGCTGATTGAGCGTGATATCTGTGTTCCGGCAAGAGAGAAGTATGGAATTGATATTTTCGGAGATGCTATTGAAAAAGCAAGAGAGAATGCCTCACTGGCAGGAGAAAAGATTAATTTTATCCACAGAGATTATTTAGATTTTAAACATGAGTATAAATTTGACGAGATTATTACAAATATGCCGGTGAAAGGGAAGAAAACAAAAGAGGAGATGGATGCATTTTATGCAGCGTTTTTTGAAAAATCAAAGACAATACTGGCAAAAGATGGAATTATGATTTTATATTCCAATGAAGCCGGATTTATCAAAAAACAGTTACGTTTGCAATCCTGTTACCGGTTAATACAGGAATACTGCATCCGAAAAAAAGAAAATTATTATTTATATATTATTGGGATAAAGGGGTAACATTTCAATGGCTTTTTCAGACAACAGGGTAGAGGAAACATTAAATTCAAACAGCTGGCTATTGGACAAATCGTTAATGCAGAGCATGCAGGAACGTTTCTGTGATGCAAATAATGTGTATATGGTGTGTCTCAGTATACAAAACGGAGTTATAACAAAAGCATATGGAACAAATGAAGAACTAAAGTATATTCACAGTATTGCAGATATGGATATGCATGCATCGCTTTTAAAGAAAATGGTGGGGAATAGTATTGAGAGTGTTGTAGAAGAGCCACAGAAAACAGAATTTATAAAAATGTGCGGAGTTGCAATTCAGGTGAGCGGGGAGACGGTAGCAATCTGGATTGTAATTGGAGTCATGGAAGGAGAATATGAGGGAGTTCCTTCCTATATAATGCGGACGAATCCGGAGCGGTATTATAAATCGTTGGAATTTTTAGAGACATTATCAAAACAGATTTTTGCGGTAAAAATGGAAGAGCTTTTAGCACAGGAGGCATTTTCTAAGAGCCACGAATCAGAAATACAGATGAAAGAACAGCTGCATCGTAATGAAGCAATGACTTCCATTTTAAAAATGCTGGAATCGGAAAACAGTTTTACAAAAATTGTGGAAGATATTTTAAGAGATGCCGGTGATTATCTTGGCGTATCCGGTGGCTGTCTGTTTAAAGAAAATCAGGATAAGCAGAAGGTGGATATGATTTGCGAGTATGTCAAGGATGGCAGGGAGTCGCAAATAGCAAAGCTGCAGGGAATAGATAAACAGAAACTTCCGTTTTTTAATGGAAAACCATATACAATATCAACCGGAGCAACCATGTCGGAGGGATTTGTCCGGTTATTTGAAAAATATGGTCTTAGTGCGGCAGTTTTCTTGCCGGTAGAGGTAAATGGGCATACGGGAATGTATCTTTGCTTTTTTGAAAGCACTAAAAAGAAGGAATGGGAAATACCGGACATTAAGTTCATGAATGATGTAAAGCGTATTATCCAGACCGTTCTTACCAAGCGCATTACAAAAAATTCGCTTGCAAGTTCTTATGCGTCCCTTGAGGCTATTTTGGAAAATGTAGGTTGTGCAATTTATGTAAAAGACCCGGATAGCGGATGTATTCTGTATGCAAACCAGAAGTACCAGACATCTTTTAAGAAAGCGATTGATGGTCTGCCGGTAAGCCTTGATAAGCTCAGCGGTCTGCAGCAGGCGCATAATGGTTATTTTAAAGAGATTTATTCGGAAAAAGAAAACCGCTGGTTTGACTATTACTGCACCAAAATCCAATGGGTGGATGGAAGAAATGTCTCGCTTTGTACGATTTATGATGTGACAGATAAAAAACAGTATCAGCAGAAAATTGAAAAACAGGCGAATAATGATTTCCTGACAGGTCTTTATAACCGCATGAAATGTGAGCAGGACCTGAAGCGTTATATTGATGAGACGGCTGCATTTGGCGGGGAAGGTGCATTGCTTTACATTGATTTGGATGATTTTAAGCATATTAATGATGGATTAGGACATCAGTACGGTGACATTCTGTTAAAGAATATTTCTACCAGCTTTAAGAAAATTACCGGGGTGGATGATAACTGTTACCGTATGGGTGGAGACGAATTTATTATTATCATTTCCTATCAGAAATATTGCTTTTTGCAGAATATTTTAGATGAGATAAAGCAGCTTTTTTCAAAACCATGGCAGTTAAAGGGTACGGAGTATTACTGCACGATGAGTATGGGGGTTGTCCGTTTCCCGACGGACGGAAAAACGGTGGAGGAGCTGATAAAAAAAGCAGACCTCGCTATGTATGACGCAAAGTGTGCCGGAAAGAACCGTATTGCATTTTATGATGAAAATGTAATATCTACGTCTTATAAAAGACTGGATTTGGAAAAAAATATGAGAAATGCAACAAAGGATGAATTTGACGAATTTGAAGTGTATTTCCAGCCGATTGTTGACATTTTAAAACCGGGTATGCCGTGCAGTGGAGCGGAGGCACTGATACGGTGGAATTCAAAAGAACTTGGATCAATCTCTCCGACAGAATTTATTCCACTTGCAGAGTATCTCGGACTGATTAATCCGATTGGAGGATATATTTTAAGAAAAGCATGTATTCATTTAAAATACTGGAATGATATGGGACATCCGGATTATAAGGTGAATGTAAATCTGTCGGTTGTCCAGCTTTTACAGAATGATATAGTGAAACAGATAGAGGAGGTCATAAAGGAGACAGAAATTAATCCGAAAAATCTGACTCTGGAAGTGACGGAAAGCCTTGCAATTAACGATATGAACCGCATGAAAAAAATACTTGCGGATATCAAAAAGCTTGGCGTCCGTGTGGCATTAGATGATTTTGGAACCGGCTATTCCTCACTAAATCATATCCGTGAAATGCCGATTGATGTGATAAAAATAGACCGCTGCTTTATCATTGATATTGGAAAAGATGATTTTTCCAATGCATTTGTGAAAATGGTAGCAGAGTTAGCTTCTGCAATCGGTGTGACCGTATGTGTGGAAGGGGTGGAGACGGAAGAACAGTTAGAAATTCTAAAAAACAGTAAAATCCGTCTGATTCAGGGATTTTATTTTGGAAAACCAATGAGCGCGGAAACATTTGAGAGAAAGTATTTATAAAAAAGGACATAAAAAATCTGTGTTTTGGGAATACCTCAGACACAGATTTTTTTATGTCTTTTTATCAGATTTTTTTGACTTCTAACACGGTCAGCAGATTTTTTTGTACCTGGAAGCGGATATTGTAGTTGCAATAGGTAATGCCCCATATTCTGCCGGCATCATGGATAAAGCGGTCTCTTGGATCCTGCGCTAAAAGTGCAAGGAGCGGAGCGCGGTCTTTGGTATCAATTTGGGCAAGCAATGCTTTGGGAAAATCCACATCAAGCTGATAATCATTTGTGGCAAGGGCAAATCCGCCAATTGCATCCGGGTGGCTGTCAATATGTGGAAGATATGGTTTGATGTCATAAATAGGTGTGCCATCTAACATATCAATTCCAGATACGGTGATAACCGGTCCAAGTTTTTTGTCAGTTTCAATCGCTTCCAGTTTTACACAGGAGAGACCAATTGGATTTGGGCGGAAAGGTGAGCGGGTTGCAAAAATTCCCATTCGGACTTTTCCGCCAAGTCTTGGTGGTCTTACCGTTGCAGACCAGTTTTCTTTTTTGGCCTTTGAAAATCCCCAGACGAGCCATAAGTGGGAAAAATCATTAAGCCCCCGGAGAGCATCCGCATTCCGGTATTGTGGAGAAAATATAATTTGCCCCATGAGGTCTTCTACAAGCCCGCTCTGCCTTGGAATGCCGAATTTTTCAGGAAAGCCGGTATGAATATGTGCGATTTCTTTTAATTCCATGGAAGCTGCTCCTTTTTCTTAATAAAGAAAAAAAGCATCGAAAACCGATGCTTTTCATTGATGCAGAAGATGGGACTTGAACCCACACGATATTGCTACCACAGGCACCTGAAGCCTGCGCGTCTGCCAATTCCGCCACTTCTGCGAACAATAAATATTATATCGGTTTTGGGAACATAAGTCAAGCCTTTTTCTGCTTTTTTTCTTTCTTTAATCAATACACCTTAATCAATGCTCATTTTATTAAGTAATTCTGTCTTCATATCATAAAGCTTCTGAGACAAATCTACATAAATTTCCTGCGGATTTGTAAAACGTTTTGTTTCATCCCAGATAGTATCTTTTTCTTTGTTACAGATTGCCTGGATTTCCATAACGCTAGGAGAGTGATAAATAGTTTTTCCCTCTTTGATGACATGAACTAACATTTCGCGGAGTGTATAGGAGCCACCCTTTAATTTTGTCTTTTTCCATGGAGCATTCGGGTCAAATAACTTCAAATCCTCGTTTTCATCAAATTTTTCGTCTGCAAGGCAGATTAAATCCGCTTTAATCTTACCGGATTTTTTGTCGTAAATGCGGTAGAAAGTTTTGTTTCCAGGATTGGTAACCTTTTCAATATTTTCCGAAAGCTTGATTTTTGGAATAAAGTTTCCATTTTCATCCTGAATGGCAGCAAGCTTATATACACCACCGAAAGCAGGGTTGTCCTTGGAGGTGATAAGGTTTGTACCAACGCCCCAGGAAGTAATCGTTGCTCCCTGAAGCTTTAAATTCTCAATCAGATATTCATCCAGGTCATTGGAAGCAGAGATAACGGCATCAGGAAAACCTGCTTCATCTAACATTTTACGTACCTGTTTGGAAAGGTATGCAAGGTCACCGCTGTCCATACGAATTCCATAATAAGTAAGTGGAATGCCTGCTTCACGCATTTCGGTGAAAACACGGATAGCATTTGGAACACCTGATTTTAAAGTGTCATAAGTGTCGACTAATAAAATGCAGGCGTTTGGATAAAGGTCTGCATACTTTTTGAAAGCGGTGTATTCGTCAGGAAAACTCATAATCCAGCTATGAGCATGGGTTCCTAATACCGGAACGCCAAAAAGCTGACCGCATAAAACGTTTGAAGTTCCTTTACAGCCACCGATAACGGCTGCTCTTGCACCATAAGTTCCGGAGTCCGGTCCCTGTGCGCGGCGTAAACCGAATTCCATTACGCCATCGCCTTTTGCTGCATAACAGACACGGGCTGCTTTTGTAGCGATAAGGCACTGGTGATTTACAATATTTAAAATAGCAGTCTCAATAAGCTGTGCTTCCATAATAGGTGCGATAACTTTTACAAGCGGTTCTCTTGGGAAAATAAGACTTCCTTCCGGTACGGCATAAATATCACCTGAAAACTTGAAATTGCTTAAATATTCCAGAAAGTCATCATCAAAAATACCAAGACCTCTTAAATAATTGATGTCATCCGCATCAAAGTGAAGATTTTCAATATAATCAATTACCTGCTCTAATCCGGCACAGATGGAATAACCACCGTCACATGGATTATTGCGGTAAAAGGCATCAAAAACAACGATGTCTTTATTCTGGGTTTTAAAGTATCCCTGCATCATGGTTAATTCATAGAGATCCGTGAGCAATGTCAGATTTAATGTACTCATAATATTTTAGAACAAATAAAAAAGATTGTTCTGCTCCTTTCTGTCACAGACAGACATTTATACAGATGTCTTGTCAGTTAAAGTATAATTTCTGTTTATTATAGCATTTTTGCTTGATTTTTCAATCGCTATCTGCAAAGATATTGTGTAACAGGAAAAAAAGATTTATGATAAAGAGGATATGACAGAGCTAATTCAGATACAGAAAGGAATTTTTATATGTACATCAGAAAATCAAGGCGGGAAGATATTCCGGCTATGTTAAGGATATACGAAGAAGCAAAGTCCTTTATGAGAGAAAGCGGTAATCCAAATCAATGGGATGGAAGTTATCCGGAGGAGTGGCTGTTACAGAAGGATATTCAATATGGAAACAGTTATATAATAGAAGAAAATGGAGAGATTGTAGCGACATTTGCTTTTATTATCGGAGAAGACCCGACTTATTTAAGAATTGAGGATGGTGCATGGCTTAATAATCTTCCCTATGGAACAGTGCACAGGCTTGCAGGAAAAACGGGGTGCCATGGTATTGCAGAGGCATGCTTTAAGTGGTGCAAAATGCAGATTAATAACTTGCGGGCAGACACACATGAGGATAATAAGGTGATGCAGCATCTGCTGGAAAAAAACGGGTTTGCTGCATGTGGAAAAATTTATCTTGAAAGTGGAGCAGAGCGGATTGCATATCAATATGCGGGACAGCCGTATGTGCATGGGCAGCCAAATTCATATGGACAGCCGAAACAGCACGGCTTCGGAATTGCATCCATGGTACTTGGAATAATAGCCGTGGTTTTATTTTTTTCACTGATTAATGTTCCACTTGCAATTCTTGCAATTATATTCGGTATTATCCAGTTGACGAAAAAGAAAGCACAGGGGATGTCTGCTGCCGGAATTATAACCGGAACATTGTCTTTGATTTTAGGATTTATATTCTGGGCATTTGTGATATTTATATATCTAAAGAGCAGTTTTGCAGGAAGCCATGAGCAGCCGGTCCCATCAGAAGGCTATGAATATTATTATGACGGCTCTTATAGCCAGGACTTTTACGAGGGCTATTACAGTGGTTACAAAGACGGCTATTATGATGGTTATTATGGCGAAGACAGTGGCATATACTAGTAACAAAGCAGATAACCGGGGAAACAGTTGAATAACAGTGTCGGAGCAAAAAAACAGCCTATATTAAAAAGAGCAGCAGGTTTTCTGCTGCTTATTTTTACATTTGTATTTGTTATTACATTATTAACGGAGGAAAAAAGTATGGCAGTACAGACGGAAAGTCTGGCAAAAACAGGGGAGAAAAAGAAAGTAGCATTGACATTTGATGATGGACCAAATCCGGATCATACAGAAACGCTTTTATCCGGATTAAAAGAACGTCAGGTGAAAGCCACTTTTTTTCTGCTTGGGGCAGAGTGTGAAAAGTTTCCGGACATTGTAAAGGAAATAGATGAAGACGGGCATCTGATAGGAGTACATTCTTATGAACATGTAAACCTTGCTAATCTGACAGATGCGGCTGCAATGGAGCAGGTCAATAAAACAAATCAGATTTTATATGAGCTGACGGGCAAGTATGCGGAATATATCCGTCCGCCTTACGGCTGCTGGAAATGCAATCTCGATTACGAAACAAAAATGATTGAAGTGCTGTGGGATGTAGACCCGTTAGACTGGAAAACAGATAATTCAGATGTCATTGCAAAGCGTGTAATAGATAAAGTAGGAGAAAATGACATTATTCTTTTACACGATGCATCCGACTCATCGGTAAATGCTGCATTTAAAATTATTGATGCATTAAAACAGGAGGGCTATACATTTGTAACGGTGGAAGAGCTTATGCTGGAATAATACAGGTAAAAAAAGGAAAATGAAAAACGAAATATAAAAAATAAGTTTTTACTTGTAAAATGACACAATATCATGTAAGGTAATAGGAGTGATGAAAGTTTTTGCTTGCAATCTGTCATATTCTTGATTAAAAATGTGAAAAATCTTTTTTTTGACATAAAAAATGAAAGTTTTGGAAATAAAAAATTCAAAATAGGCAAATGTCCGCCGTACACGGATAAATAAAAAGCAGGTTATGACAGAAAACAAACAGATGCTATAGTTTGCGGTTCGTATCTGTTATGCTATAATAGGAAAAAATTATAGTAAGATAACATGAAAGCAGGTTTTCATCATGGATTTATTTGATTATATGAGAGAACAGAATAAGGAAAAGGAGTCACCGTTAGCGTCAAGGCTGAGACCGACGACGTTAGACGAGATGGTTGGGCAGCAGCATATAATAGGAAAAGATAAGCTGCTTTACCGCGCGATTAAAGCTGACAAGTTAAGCTCCATTATTTTATATGGTCCGCCGGGAACCGGAAAAACCACTTTGGCAAAGGTAATTGCCAATACGACCAGCGCAGAGTTTTTACAGATTAATGCAACCTCTGCGGGAAAAAAAGATATGGAGGATGTGATTGCCCAGGCAAAGAATAATCAGGGCATGTATGGAAAAAAGACCATTCTTTTTATCGATGAAATTCACCGGTTTAACAAAGGACAGCAGGACTATTTACTTCCGTTTGTGGAGGACGGAACGGTAATATTAATTGGTGCTACGACAGAAAATCCTTATTTTGAGGTAAACGGAGCGCTTTTATCCCGTTCTATTATTTTTGAACTGAAAAATTTATCGACAGAGGACATTAAGACATTAATTCTTCGGGCGGTAACGGATAAGGAAAAAGGAATGGGCGCGTATGAGGCAGTCATTGATGAAGCTGCGCTTGATTTTTTGGCAGATGTGGCAAATGGAGATGCAAGGGCAGCGTTAACTGCAATTGAGCTTGGTATTTTAACAACCGAACGGAGTGAGGATGGAAAAATCCACATTACCTTAGAGGTTGCCAGTGAATGTATTCAAAAGCGTGTCGTGCGTTATGATAAAACCGGGGATAACCATTATGATACGATTTCTGCTTTTATCAAAAGTATGCGTGGCTCTGATCCGGACGCAGCCGTTTATTATCTTGCAAGAATGCTTTATGCCGGGGAAGACATTAAGTTTATCGCCAGAAGAATTATGATTTGTGCAGCGGAGGACGTAAGCAATGCAGACCCTATGGCACTTGTCGTCGCGACATCAGCAGCACAGGCAGTGGAGCGGATTGGTATGCCGGAGGCACAGATTATTTTATCGCAGGCGGTCACTTATGTTGCCAGTGCGCCAAAAAGCAATTCTGCGGTAAATGCCATTTTTGATGCAATGGAGGCAGTAAAAAATACGAAAACTGCACCGATTCCGGTTCATTTACAGGATGCACATTATAAGTCATCTGAAAAATTGGGACACGGTGTTGGATATAAATATGCCTATAATTATCCAAATCATTATGTAAACCAGCAGTATCTGCCGGATGGATTAACGGATAAGAAATTTTATGTTCCTGGTGAAAACGGATATGAAAAAACTATCCGGGAATATTTTAAAAAGATTAAGGGCGAAACTTACAGCGAAGAGTAAAAGTTTGTTAAAAAGCTGAAAAGCTTTAAATACAAAAAATGCAGGAGGAAAAGAGAGATGAAATCCTACGAGGAAATGACAAAAGAAGAGTTATTAAAAGAGAAGGAAGGACTGGAAGCGGAATACAAAAAATTCCAGCAGAGAGGCTTAAAACTTGACATGTCCAGAGGTAAGCCATCCCAGGAGCAGTTAGACCTTTCCATGGGAATGATGGATGTATTATCATCTGATGTGGATTTGACCTGTGATGATGGTACAGACTGTAGAAATTATGGTGTACTTGACGGTATCAGCGAAGCAAAACAGTTAATCGGTGATATGATCGAGTGCAATCCGGACAATATTATTATTTATGGTAACTCCAGCTTAAATATTATGTATGATACCATCTCCCGTTCCATGACACATGGTGTTATGGGAAACACTCCATGGTGCAAATTGGACAAAGTAAAGTTTTTATGCCCGGTACCGGGATATGACAGACATTTTGCGATCACAGAATATTTTGGCATTGAGATGATTAATGTGCCAATGCTTCCAACCGGACCGGATATGGATATTGTAGAAGATTTAGTAAGCAAAGATGAGGCAATCAAAGGTATCTGGTGTGTTCCAAAATATTCGAATCCACAGGGAATTACTTATTCTGATGAGACAGTCCGCCGCTTTGCCAGATTAAAACCGGCAGCGAAGGATTTCCGTATTTACTGGGACAATGCATATTGTGTCCATCATTTATATGATATTAATCAGGACCATTTAATTGAAATTTTACAGGAGTGTAAGAGAGCAGGCAACCCGGATATGGTTTATAAATTCTGCTCTACAAGTAAAATTACGTTCCCTGGCTCTGGTGTGGCAGCAATTGCAACTTCTGCAAACAACTTAGTGGATATTAAGAAACAGTTGAAAATTCAGACCATCGGCCATGATAAAGTAAATCAGCTCCGCCATGTACGTTTCTTTAAAGACATTCATGGAATTACAGAGCATATGCGCAAACATGCCGATTCCCTCCGCCCAAAATTTGAGATGATTTTGGATACATTTGACAGGGAATTAAAAGGTCTTGGCGCAGGAAGCTGGTATAGTCCGAAGGGTGGTTATTTTATTACTTATGAGACACTTGATGGATGTGCAAAAAATGTTGTGGCAAAAGCAAAGAAAGCAGGCGTTGTGATGACTCCGGCAGGAGCACCTTTCCCATATGGAAAAGATCCGCATGACTCTGTTATCCGCATTTCGCCTTCTTATCCAAGCTTAGAGGACCTTACGACTGCAATTCAAATTTTTGTTGTCTGTGTCAAACTTGCAAGTATTGAGAAAATTTTAGAAGAAAACTAAAAGGTTTAGAGAGACAAAAGAAGCCTGTAAAAACATAACAAAGAAACGCCAGAACCGATATTTACCGGAACTGGCGTTTCTCTATTATTTAGGAACTTATTTTATAGTCCATTTGTATTCTGTAAAAATTATCAATCAATATGGAAATTTATTTATGCTTCAGTAGAAGCATCCTCTGTTCCATTTTTCCATTTATTGAATTTCTCAACAACAGCATCATATGTTTTCTGGGAAATCTCCGGAAGCTTATCACCCCAGGACTTGGTAGCCTGTTCAAAGCCTTTCTTGAAAGCTTCTAACATAGCATCTGCTTTCTCGGAGTCGCCGCCGGATAAAGCTATTGCAAAATCTAAGATACGGTCAGAAGTCTGGTCTACACCCCAGTAGCCGTCATCTGCAATATCAGCCTGTGCCTGTGCTTTTACGTCGGCAGATACGGTAAAGTCACCTTTTGCAAGGAACTTCCACATGTCGTCTGCATTTCCGATAGCAGTTCCCTGCTTTGTCATCATCTGCTCAACAATACTGCGAAGCTGTGCAGTACGCTGTTCGGCATCTGCTTTTAATTTTGCAACAAGAGCGGTGTTTGTTGTTTTATTTGAAGTCTTATCAGAGGTTTTATCTTTGGAAGAAGTCTCGCTGCTCTTCTCATAAATAACACCACTTGAATTTTTGGAAGTATCTGTTGTTCTGGTATCAGATGCTTTTTCAGAAGTTTTTACTGTAGTTGTAGTCTGTGTAGCTGCTGCAGAAGCGGCAGTTATTGTATTAATAGAATTAATTGCCATAATATCCTCCTTGTACTGGTATTTACCTTCCATGGTTACTCATTCTTTATATCGGATAAAAAAGAAAAAAAATTAGTCCTTGATTGACCTTTTGGCAATAAAATGTTAAGATACCTATTGTATACAAAAAACACGAAAAAAACAAGTTCTATTTTGAATACAATGTGAGCAGGTTAGCGACGATATGAGTAAGGAGAAACTAACTAGATGAAAGATATTTCAGTAAAGGCATTAGCAAAGATTAATCTGGGACTGGATGTTGTGGGAAAAAGAGAAGATGGTTATCATGAGGTTTGCATGGTTATGCAGACCATTCATCTGTTTGACCGGTTAGATATTTCAAAAAACAGATCCGGACAGATTACAATGGAGACAAACCTCTCATTTTTACCGACGAATGAGAACAATCTGGTCTATAAAGCAGCGAAGCTTCTGACAGATGAATTTGAAATAAAAGATGGAATACACGTACAGCTTCAGAAACATATTCCGGTTGCAGCAGGAATGGCTGGCGGAAGCACAGATGCAGCAGCGGTATTATACGGAATGAACCGGATTTTTGAACTTGGACTTACCAGGGAACAGCTGATGGAGCGTGGAGTGAAAATCGGAGCAGATGTCCCATATTGTGTGATGCGTGGAACAGCGCTGGCAGAGGGCATTGGTGAGAAACTCACAAAGCTTCCTCCGATGGTGAAATGTCCTGTTTTGATTGCGAAACCACAGATAAGTGTTTCTACGAAGTTTGTATATGATAATTTAAAACTCAATTCTGATACAAAGCATCCGGATATAAAAAAACTTGTGACAGATATTAAGGAAAAGGATTTATATAAAGTAGCAGGTGATATGGGAAATGTGCTTGAGACAGTGACAATTCCGGCATATCCGGTGATTGCAGAGATAAAAGAGCACATGAAAGAGCATGGTGCGTTAAATGCGATGATGAGTGGCAGCGGTCCGACGGTTTTTGGTTTGTTTGACAAAGAAGAGATGGCAGCAGAGGCGTATGAGGCGATGAAGGCATCAGGTCTTGCAAAACAGGTATAT
>CAKRCJ010000014.1 GCA_934307185.1 uncultured Roseburia sp. | reverse complement strand
GTGCGTAGCTCAGCTGGATAGAGCACTTGGCTACGGACCAAGGTGTCGGGAGTTCGAATCTTCTCGCGCACGTATGAAGGAATGGTCCTAAACCCTTGTAAATCAGGGGTTTAGGGCTGTTTTTTTTTGCTTGTATTGTTGAAGTTATAACGATAATGTGTTATTTTAAAATTGTAACAAAAAATAAGTTACAATTTTAAAACAGGTGATTATATGAAAGACTACTTAGAAAAAACATTACGCCAGAATGTCATTATAAATGAAACAGGATATTTGAATGATAAATTACCGTTAGCTTTTCGAGGGAGATATATTTTTTATAAAGTCGAAACAAACGGCTTGTCTTGGATAGCAATTCAACCAAAGAGTGAAATTGGTCTGATAATGCTTAGAAAGGATCATGCTAGAATTGAAAAGGCTGCAGGACTCAATTGTGCTATCTTTTTAGACAAGACAACATTTTATATTAAGGAAAAATTGATGGAAGATGGTATACCATTTGTAATTAATGGGAAGCAGGTGTATTTACCGTTTATCGGATATTTACTTTCTAATAAAAATGAGAAGGAAATTGCTCCAGTGCATTTGATTTCTTACTTGACGCAAAGAGTTATATTTGTTGCGATATATGAAAAATGGGTAAAGGTAACTGTATCTGAAGCTGCAATAAAACTTGGTGTTACGAAAATGTCAATCAGCAGATGCTTTGACGAAATTGAATATTTGAATATTGATATTCTTGACATGAAGGGAAAATCAAGGGTGCTTACTGTTCCAAAAGATATAAAAAAACTTTGGAATGATATACAGAGTGTTTTGAGGAATCCTGTTATTGCAAGGTATGAACTTAAAGAGCATATTGGCTTAGAGAAAAAAGCCGGAATTACTGCATTGTGTGAATACTCATTACTTTCAGATAATAAATATCCAACTTATGCTGTTACAAAAAAGGAAATAGTTGAGTCAGGGATTAAAAAAATGAAACAGGCTCATCCAGGAGAAGAAATTGGATGTGTTATTTTAGAATTGGGATATTTTATTGATTTTGAGAATAAGGCTTTGGAAGATCCGCTTAGCGTAGCGTTATCTTTTACAGAGGCAGAAAAACAAGATGAAAGAATTAGTATTTCAATAAATGAGATGTTAGAGCAGTATGTATGGTAAAGGGGCTGGATACTTTTAGAAAATATTTTGTGGAATATGAAAATCAATATATTCTTATAGGCGGTGCAGCTTGTGATATTGTATTTGAAAGCAATGATACATCGTTTAGAGCAACAAGAGACCTTGATATGGTTTTGATTATTGAGGCACTAACTCCTGAGTTTGGAGAAAAATTCTGGGAATTTATTCAGGCAGGGAAATATAGAAATAAGGCTGGAAATGGAAAAAAACCACAATTTTATAGATTTGATAAACCGGAAAATGAAGCATTTCCCAAAATGGTGGAATTGTTTTGCAGAAGTGATTTTGAATTGCATGAAATGAATGGAATCACTCCGATACATATAGATGATACAGTAGAAAGCCTGTCAGCTATTCTGCTTGATGATGATTATTACAATATGTTACTAAAAGGGAAATACATTGCAAATGGGCTTTCTGTTCTTCGTCCAGAATATCTGATTTTGTTTAAGGCAAAAGCATATCTTGATTTGAAACAGAGAAAAGAGAATGGTGAAGCGATAGATACCAATGATATCAAAAAACATAAAAAGGATGTGTTAAGAATTACTGCTGAACTCATGCTTGAGAGAATTACAAATCTTCCTGTTTCAATAAAAACAGATATAGACACTTTCATTGAAGTGGTGGAAAATGACCCGTTTGATGATAATTCGTTAAAAAATTATGGACTAAAAAATCAGGAGGTTATTGAAGTTCTAAAGAGAACATTTGACTAGAGCGGATTTTTGGGGAGTGAACGATTGATAAAATATTCTTAGAAAAAGCTGCAAACGTCCATAAAACCAGTCTGTAAAAAATAAAATTTTAAGAATCCGTTAAGGTTTTTCTATACTGAAAGAAAGAAAAGCATGTTAATATGGTATTATAAAAAAACAAATAGAAGTTTCAGGAGGAAATTTTATGTGGACTAGAGCGGAATTAAAGAATAAAGCAAAGTTTTCATTTAAAAGAAACTATTGGAAAAGTGTATTAATTAGTTTATTATTAGCACTCTTAGTAAGTGGGGGAAGTGGAGCAGGAAGTGCAGGCTCTGCTTTTTCCTCTGGCTTTGGAGACTCTGATAATGTAACATTTGACACATCGAATGATTATTATGATGACGATTATGGTTTTGATGAGGATGATATTTTTAATGAGCTTAACCGGGTGGACAATGATACAGACCATATGGCAATGCTTTTTGCCGGAATTATTTTTGCTGTTGTATTTGTTGTTGTTTTTCTGGTTATTATGACAGTTGTTGCTCTTTTGGATGTCTTTATTTTTAACCCATTAGAAGTTGGATGTAAAAGATTTTATGTTCGTAACTTAAATGAAGCAGCGCAGATTGGAAATGTTGGATTTGCATTCGACAATAACTATAAAAATATTGCAAAAACAATGTTTTTCCGTGACTTATACACAATTTTATGGTCATTATTATTTGTAATACCAGGAATTGTAAAAGCTTATGAATATCAGATGATACCATATTTGCTGGCTGAAAATCCGCAGATGACAAAAGAACAGGCATTTGCAGAAAGCAAGCGGATGATGGATGGACAGAAGTGGAATGCATTTGTTTTGGATTTATCTTTTATTGGATGGGATATTCTTTCTGCCATGACATGTGGAATTCTTGGTATATTTTATGTACAGCCATATATGGATGCAACACATGCAGCACTTTATGAAACGCTTCGTTATGGAACACCATATGACACAGCAGGGGACGAAGCATTTCATAGGTCGGAAGGCTTTGACAATCAGATGAATATGACAGATAATCAGAGAAACGTGGAAACAGATAACTTAAATAATAATCAGAACAATTATCAGGAGTAAAAATGGAATATAAAATCTTGATTGCAGATGATGAGCCGGAGATTAGAGAACTTCTCCGGCTTTATCTGGAAAATGAAAAATATATTGTTGTGGAAGCAAAAGATGGGCAGGAAGCAATTGATTTATTAAGAAAGGAACGGCCCGCTTTGTGTATCTTAGATATTATGATGCCAAAATTAGATGGATATCATGTATTGCAGCAGCTAAGAAAAGAAAGTAATGTACCGGTTATTATTTTGTCCGCAAAAGATGCAGACTCCGAAAAAATTTTGGGATTGAATTTAGGTGCAGATGATTATCTTGCAAAACCATTTAATCCGTTAGAGGCGGTAGCACGGGTAAATTCCAATATAAGACGTTTTTATTCCTTTGGGACAAAGGTTGAGCAGGCAGGAAACATTTGTGTGCGTGACCTGGTTTTAAATCAGGAAGCCTGTACGTTAAAAAAAGGGGACAAAGTAATATCACTTACTTCAGTAGAATACCGAATAATGGAATTGCTTATGAAACATCCGGGGAAGGTATTTACAAAACAGCAGATTTATGAACAGGGATGGGGAGAGGAGTATATTGTTGCGGATAACAATATTATGGTCTGCATCAGTAAGCTTCGGGCAAAATTAGACGAAAATCCATCTGCCTATATCAGTACAATCCGTGGGCTTGGTTATCGTTTGGAGAAATAGATGAAAAGACAGGACAGCTTAGAATGGTTTTTAATAAAGAAGTTTATAGAAATTCTAATACTTGTTGGTGTTATTGAATATGTAATTACATTTTTATTAAATCAGTTTATTTTACCGCCGTTATTGGTATATTTTTTCCCACAGTATGAAAAAAATATTGCTACTGTAGGTTCTGGAATTATATTTTTTGTGTTTTCTGTTTTACTTATTCTTATTTTAAGTGCATTTTTTTCCATCTTTCCATCGCCACTTCATGAGATGATGATATCAGTGCTTGAGAAAATACAAAAAGGGCTTGGATATGTTGTGTTTCCGCTCAGTGGCAGTACCTTTGTAGCTGAACTCAGCAGAACAAAGGCAGTGATGTTGTTTTTGGTCTTTTTTGTCCTCGCATTATTCGTACTGGCGCCTTATATTGTTGGTGCGGTTTATTTTGCAAAAATAGTAATCAGGGAATTTAAGGAAATTCAAAGGCAGAGGGAAGAGGAACAAAAAGAGTTTGACAGAAAGCGGAATTTAATGCTTTCAGATATTGCACATGACCTTCGCACACCAATGACAACTGTAAGTGGATACGCCAAAGCACTGTCGGATGGAATGGTAGAGAGTCCGGAGAAGAAAAAAGAATATTTGCAGGCAATACAGAGTAAAACCATTCGCATGAATAACCTCATTAATTTATTGTTTGAATATGTCAAATTAGACAGCGACGGATTTTCACTGGATTTAAAAACAGTAGATATCTGTGAATTATTAAGGGAAAATGCGGCGCTTATTTATTCAGATATGGAAGATAAGGGAATGGAATTTGAAATTGACATTCCGGAAACAAAGGTGGATGTAACAGCAGATGTAATACAGTTGTCCCGTGTAATTACCAATTTATTAAATAATGCATTAAAGCATAATGCGCAGGGGACGAAAATAGCATTATTTTTAAAATGTGAAGGACATAATATTTATATTGTTGTTGCAGATAATGGAGAAGCAATTCAGAAGGAATTTTCAGAGCATCTGTTTGAGCCTTTTACAAAAGGGGATGCGTCAAGGAAAGGTGGAAGCGGAAGTGGTCTTGGGCTTTCCATTGCACAGAAGGTTGTAAAAATGCATGGCTGGCAAATTCATTTTTTACAACAGCCACAAATGAAAAAATGGCAGAAAATGGACGAATTTACGAAAGCGTTTGTAATATGTGCAGTGCGTGATAAAACAGAAGATATATATGGATAAGGGCTTAATTACTGTCTTGTTATCTGTAAAGTAAGGTGTTATTATGTGGAGAGAGTATAGCATGTAATGTCTCTGGAAAAAGCATGGTTCATATGCCAGAGGCAGTCAGAAATTATGGGCAGAACAGACAACAACAGTACAGGAGAGGCTTTATTATGAATGGAGAGCAGAGACGTGAAAAAATAATAGACATTCTTAAGAAAAGTGATGTGCCGGTTTCAGGTCTTGCACTTGCAAAGAAATTAAATGTCAGCAGGCAGGTGATTGTGCAGGATATTGCACTTATCCGGGCAGCAAACACTGATATTTATTCAACAAACAGAGGGTATGTAATCCGGGAAGAAAAAGAGCATACAAGAACTTTTAAAGTATTGCACGAAGCAAAAGATGTGGAGACAGAGATGAACTGCATCGTTGATATGGGTGGCTGGATTAAAGATGTTTTTGTGTATCATAAAGTATATGGTGTGATAAAGGCGGAAATGAACATTTATTCAAGACGTGATATTAAAGAGTACATAGCAGAGATAGAAAATGGAAAATCAACGCTTTTGATGAACGTAACTTCCGGATATCATTATCATACGGTTGCGGCAAAAGATGAAAAAACACTGGATATGATACAGGACGAATTAATAAAGCTTGGTTTTCTTGCAAAATTGCAGGAATATGAACCGGTTGATTTCTGGAATAACAAGCCGGAGAAATAGAAAACCAAAAGAATAACAAACCGGAAGAATGAAAAATCAGAAGAATAAAAATTAGAAGAAGAATTAAAAGAATAAATCACAGAAACACGTAAGCAGAAGAAGAGATTGGGGCTGTCACAGAAAACATAATGCGACAGTCTCGCTTTTCGTTAAAGGAGTTATAAAATTGGATACATTTGCAATGCTAAAAGAGCTGCTAGAGCAAAATCAGTTTGAATTACTGCAGAAGTTTTAAGGGAAGAACCGTTTACCATTGCAAAAGACACATTGGATTTTCATGTGTATCTGTTGATAAAAAAACGTGGTATAATAAATAGAAAGATAGAGATAGAAGAGGTTAGATAGCAAAAGAACGTATGAATGAATTATTAAGTCAGATTAAAAAGAATGATGCAAAAGCATTTACGCACAGCGGAAAGTTTCATGCAGACGATGTGTTTTCTGCGGCGCTTTTATTATACATCAATCCGGAAATTGCAATCAGCCGCGGTAATAAAGTGCCGGACGATTATGACGGGATTGTTTTTGATATTGGACGAGGGGCATATGACCATCACCAGAGGGACAGCAGGATAAGGGAAAATGGCATTTCGTATGCTGCTTTTGGACTGCTCTGGGAAGCACTGGGCAGTGAAATTTTAGGGGAGGAGCTGGCAGCAGAATTTGATGAAGCATTTGTCCAGCCGCTTGATAATAACGACAACACCGGTGAAAAAAATGAGCTCGCGACACTTATCGGAAATTTTAATCGGGCATGGGACGCAACGGGAAATAATGATGCTGCATTTTTCCAGGCGGTCCGTGTTGCAGGAATGATTTTGGAAAATAAATTTGAGAGATACCGTGGAAATGAACGTGCAGATAAAAGGGTGGAGGAAATTTTAGCTGAGAAAGAGGCTTTGATAAAAGCTGGTGAGCTGGACCAGGAGGATGCCAAAATACTTATTTTACCGGAATTTGTGCCTTGCCAGAAGCGGTTGTCAGAGACAGCAATAGAGTTTATTATTTTTCCATCGAACCGGGGTGGATACTGTATCCAGCCGTTAAAAAAGGAATATTCCCTTAATTATAAGTGCAGCTTTCCGGAGGAATGGCTTGGACTCGAAAATGAGGAACTGGTAACGGCAACCGGGTTAAAGAGTGCCGGCTTTTGCCATAAGGGAGGCTTTCTTATGACAGCCGGAGAGATAGATGATGCGGTAGCTGCCTGTAAAAAGAGCATGGAATGTTATAAAGAGGAGCCGGTCATTGTAAACCTCGGCGGAACAAAAGAGGCGGACGAACTGTTGATGCAGCTGCCTGGAATGCAGCAGGCGCAAATCTGTCATATGGAGTTCTTTAAAATGCCGGAGTTTGTGATGGACGGAATTTATGGGGAAGTACCCTTTGAAAAACAGGAATGGAAAAATCTCATGAAAGATGAGGTGAAAAAAATCTTAAAACAAAAGCCGGAAGTGGTCTATGTGGAGGGAGATGTTTTTTCCACTTATCCGATTGTACATCTGCTCCGGAAAAAACATGTCCGGGTGTTTACGATGGCAGAACAGGAGGGAAAGAAGATTATTGTAAGGATTCCGTCCGGCTCTTAAAATGCATGAGAAAAGGACGAACAAGGAGAGAAGATTTTGAAAAGTAATAAGTATGAAATTGATATGTGTAATGGCACGATTATGGATAAATTAATTTCGTTTGCACTTCCTTTGATGCTTTCCGGCATTTTACAGTTAATGTTTAATGCAGTTGATATTATAGTTGTAGGAAGATTTAGTGGAAGCATGGCGCTTGCAGCAGTCGGTTCTACAACCGCACTTATTAATGTATTTACAAATTTATTTATCGGAATATCGTTGGGGGCAAATGTACTTGCCGCGCGATTTTATGCAGCAGGCAGGGACGAGGAAATGTCAGAAACGGTACATACGGCGATTACGTTAGCACTTATCAGCGGAATTATTATGGCATTTATCGGATTGATTTTTTCCAAAGGAGCGCTCGTATTAATGGGAACACCGTCCGATGTTATCGGGCTGTCCACATTATATATGCGTATTTATTTTCTTGGAATGCCGTTTTTTATGCTTTATAATTATGGCGCAGCTATTTTAAGGGCAGTAGGAGATACGAAGCGGCCGTTGTTTTTCCTTATTATATCCGGTGTGATTAATGCCATTTTAAATATGATACTCGTAATTGTATTTCAAATGGGCGTGGCGGGAGTTGCAATTGCAACCGTATTTTCACAGATGATTTCGTGTGTGCTGGTGTTAAGCTGTCTTGTAAGATCAGATGCCAGCTATAAGCTTTCTTTTTTTAAATTATCGATAAAAAGCTATTATCTGAAACAGATTTTCCAGGTTGGTATTCCGGCGGGAATTCAGAGCACAGTCATTAATTTTTCCAATGCATTATTACAGTCGTCGGTAAATTCTTTTGGTTCTACTGCCATGGCAGGCTATACTGCGGCAAATAATATTTTGGGATTTTTATATGTATCCATTAATTCGGTGACACAGGCGTGTATGAGCTTTACAAGTCAGAATTTTGGGGTTGGAAAATATAAAAGAATGGATAAGGTTCTGATAGATTGTATTATTTTAACGGTTAGTGTAGGATTATTATTAGGCTGTGGTGCATATTTCTTTGGAGCGGAGATTTTAAAGATTTATACGGAGGAGCCACAGGTAATCCAGTGTGGAGTAGAGATTTTATCTATCACGACAGTACCGTATTTTTTATGTGGAATTATGGATTTATTTCCGGGAGCATTGCGTGGAATGGGATATTCCGCAGTGCCGATGGTATTGTCGATTATCGGAACGGTTGGAATGAGAGTTTTATGGATATTTGCGTTTTTCCCACAAAATCGTTCGCTGTACTTTTTATTTATCTCTTATCCGGCTTCGTGGATAGCGACAATTGTAATGCAGGTAATCTGCTACTATTTTGTAAGGAAAAAGGTGTTACAGGGAAAAGAGGACTAGTATGCAAAAGGGGATAGCATTAGTAAAGAAACTACTGGGAAAAAATGTCTATTTTGAGCAGAAGGATGTGACGCAGAATATTTTTTCTGCGAGATGCATTTATATCATTCTGCTGTTTTATACGTTTGTGCTTCTGCTTAACGTAGCGGGAATATTTATTGTTGACAAATCTATTTTTCTGGTCGGATATGTTCTGATATTTCTGACAGCGGTTGTTTATTTTTTCCTGATGCTGTTTGTAGGGCTTGAACACCCGCTCATGAAATATATTAATATAACAGTGTTGACGGTGATTGTCATGATTGCAGGTATAACGCTTACCTATCATGTAGTTGTAGTCATGATAATTCCGATTGTTATGTCAAGCATCTATACAACGAAAAGATTGTCCATTTATGCCTATATACTTACATTGTTAAGTATTGTGGTAAGTACATATGCCGGATATTTTTATGGGGTATGTGATGCCAATATGGTGTTATTGACTGCGACATCATTAAAAAACAGCTCAGCTGGCAATGTATTTCTTTTAAATGCAGTAAATCCGGAACCGATGAAAACACTTTTTCTTTATTTTGTTGTACCAAGGGTGCTGCTTGCGACAACTTTTTATCTGGTTTGTGCAAATGTATTCCGCATAATAGAGCGTTCCATGGAGAATGCGGTACAGATGAAGCGTCAGGCAGCAATGGATGATATGACAGGACTCTATAACAAAAACAGGCTGATAGAGGAAATGGAAAGCCATGCCTTGGACGGAGGGCAGATTGCAGTAATTTACTGGGATGTGAACCGGTTAAAATATGTAAATGACCACTATGGTCATCTGGCAGGGGATATGTTAATAAAAAAAGTTGCGGACTCAATAAAAGCAGTCTGTGACGGAAGGTCATCCGCTTACCGTTATGGCGGAGATGAGTTCCTCATGTTAGTAAAAGAGGGAAATGAGGAGGATGCAAAGCTGATTGTGCAGGAGTGGGAAAAGGTATTTGAGCATTTAGGAAGTGAATGCGAATATCCGGTTTCTGCGGCTGTTGGATATGTTTCAGGTGATGGGGCAGAATTGGAAAAGCTTATCAGTTATGCAGATAAAAAGATGTATAAAAATAAGATGTATCACAGAAAATAACAGAAAAATATATCCCCTGGGGGAGCTTGTGCAGCTTCTTTTGTTAAGATAAAATATAAACACGTAATCTTAGTCGTATAAGATTATGAATACAAGAAAGATAAAAGGCCTCTTAAGAAAGAGACTTTTTGAATGTAGGGGAATTCAAATGAAAAAGAGAATAACAACATTATTTTTAGCGACAGTAATGGCACTTTCCATGACGGCATGCGGCAAAGAGGTGCAGACGAAAGACAGCCAGGCAGCAGCAACAGAAGAGGTACAAGAAACAGGAAGTACACTTGTTTACGGAAGCGGCGATTATACCCGTATTAATCCGGCAATGGATGAGCATGGAGAGATTAATATTTTAATTTTTAATGGATTAACGGCACACGACGGAAACAATGAGGTTGTTCCGGGACTTGCAAAAAGCTGGGAGTATGACGAAGACTCCTGCACTTATACATTTCATCTGGAAGAAAATGTAAAATGGCATGACGGCGAACCGTTTACCGCAGATGATGTAAAGTTTACGATTGAGGCGATTATGAACCCTGAGAATGGTTCGGAAAATGCACCGAATTATGAGGACGTGGAAGCAATTAATGTAATTGATGAAAATACGATTTCTTTTCAATTGTCTGCGCCGAATGTGGCATTTTTGGACTATATGACAATGGCAATATTGCCGGAACATTTATTAGAAGGGGAGGATATGCAGGAGTCTGACTTTTTCCGTCATCCGGTTGGAACGGGACCGTATAAGTTGGAGAGCTGGGATGCCGGGCAGGCAATCACTCTTGTAAAAAATGAGGACTATTTTAAAGGGGAACCAAAGATTGACACAATCGTTTTTAAAATAGTAACGGATGACAACGCAAAGGCAATCCAGATGCAGTCCGGGGAACTGGATTTGGCATTACTTACCCCAAAGGATGCAAAAGAATTTGAAAACCTTGAAGATTACACCTGTTATGACATGAAAACTTCCGACTATCGCGGAATTATGTATAATTTTAACAATGAATACTGGACGAAAAATAAAGATATTATTCCTGCAATTAATTATGCAATTGACAGACAGGCGATTGTGGATGCCGTTTTACTCGGAGAAGGAATGACCGCTTATGGACCTTTGCAGCAAAATATTTATAACAATGAAAATGTGGAGCATTATGACTATAACCCGGAAAAATCAAAGGAAATTTTAGAGTCAATTGGATGCAGCATGGGGACTGACGGGTTTTACTACAGGGACGGTGAAAAAATCGGGTTTACAATCTCTGTCGGTGCAGGTGACCAGGTACGTTTAGATATTGCACAGGCAGCAGCACAGCAGTTAAAAGAAGTCGGCATTGATTGTACAGTTGAAGTTCCGACAGAGGTTGACTGGAGCGGACAGATGGCATATTTAATCGGCTGGGGAAGTCCGTTTGATGCAGATGACCACACATATAAAGTATTTGGCACAGGAAAAGGAGCAAATTACAACTCGTATTCGAATGAACTGGTGGATAAATATCTGACGGAAGCAAGAGAGAGTGAAGATACCGCAGTCCGTGCAGAGGCATATGATAAATTTCAGGAGGAGCTTGCAAAAGACCCGGCTTATACCTTTATCTGCTACATTGATGCTAATTATGTTGCAAAATCCTCTATCAAGGGAATTTCGGCAGATACGGTTATGGGACATCATGGAGTTGGAATTTTCTGGAATGTTGCCGACTGGACAATCGAAGAATAACAGGAAAGTGGGAAAATGGGTTTACATAATATTTTAGAAGTTTCAGATTTATCGGTCAGCTTTCAGACCGCAGCAGGGGAAGCAGAAGCGGTGCGCAAGGTAAGCTTTTCTCTGCAAGAGGGGGAAGTGCTTGCAATTGTGGGAGAGTCCGGCTGCGGAAAAAGTGTATTATGTAAAAGTATTATGAAAATGCTTCCTTCCAATGCCTTTATAAAATCGGGAAAAATAATTGCAGATGGTGTGGAAATCACAGATTATAAAGAGCGTGATATGGCAAAGCTGCGTGGAAAATTTTTTTCCATGGTATTTCAGGACCCGATGACCTCATTAAATCCGACGATGACAATCGGGGCACAGATTGCGGAGGCAGTCAGAGTACACAATCCCAAAATCCACGGAAAAGAGCTTGATGAGCGGGTGACAGCTTTAATGCAGCTTGTCGGAATAGACCGGGCAGAGGAACGGAAAAAATTGTATCCATATCATTTTTCCGGAGGAATGCGTCAACGCGCGGTGCTTGCAATTGCGCTTGCAGGAAATCCGTCAGTTTTGATTGCAGATGAACCAACCACTGCGTTAGATGTGACGATACAGGCAAAGATACTTGATTTGTTTCGTGAGATACAGAAAAAAATGCATACAGCCACTATTTTTGTGACGCATGACCTTGGAGTCGTGGCGGGAGTAGCCGACCGTGTGGCGGTGATGTATGCCGGAAAAATCGTGGAAATCGGAAAAGTGGCAGAGATTTTTTATGATGCAAGACATCCTTATACGTGGGGACTGATGCAGTCGCTTCCGGCGTTTTCAATGGGAAAAGAAAGTTTGCACACAATTCCCGGAATGCCGCCATCGCTTATCAATCCACCAAAAGGGGATGCATTTGCCTGCCGGAATGAATATGCGCTGGCAATTGACTATAAAAAAGAGCCGCCAATGTTTCAGGTTTCGGACACGCATTATGCGGCAACCTGGCTTTTAGACAAGCGTGCGCCTTACGTAGAAGCTCCGCCCAAAGGGCAGCAGGAGCCGGAGAAAAAGCAGCTACGGAAAAATCCGGCGGCAAAAGAATTAATGCAGGAAAAAGAAATTCTTGTTCAGATAAAGCATTTGACAAAAACATTTTCCTTCCGGAAAGAAAAAGAGCAGAAAGCAGTTGATGATGTTTCTTTTGAAATTTACCGGGGAGAGGTTTTTGGCCTTGTCGGAGAGTCCGGATCCGGAAAATCGACGGTGGCAAAATGTCTGATGAATGTACTCTCACCGGAAGCTGGAACAGTGATTTATCAGGGAATTGATACGACAGACAGAAAACAATTCCGTCAAAATAAAAAAGTGCTTCAGTCCACGCGCCAGATTATTTTTCAGGATTCCACCTCCAGTCTTAATCCGAGAATGAAAGTAAAAGATATTATTGCAGAGCCTTTTTTCATACAAAATATTGTACCGAAAAGAGGTTCCTTAGAGGCGGAAGCAGCTTTTCAGTTAAAGTATGTCGGATTAGACGAAACCTATTTAAACAGGTATCCGTCCGAGTTATCCGGTGGACAGAGACAGCGTGTTGCAATTGCGAGAGCGGTAGCAATGGAGCCACAGCTTTTGGTGGCAGATGAGCCAATCGCTTCTTTGGATGTGTCTATTCAGGCACAGATTGTCAATTTATTTAAACATTTGCAGCGTGAACACGGATTTTCCTTTTTATTTATTGCACATGACCTCACCATGGTCCGTTTTTTATGTGACCGGGTAGGGGTGATGTATCAGGGAAAGCTTGTGGAGACTGCACCGGTAGAAGAGCTGTTTAAAAATCCGAAGCACCCATATACAAAAGAGCTTTTGTCTGCAATTCCGGTTCCGGACCCGGTAAAAGAGCGGGAGAGAAGAAAAACAGGTCAGTAAATGAAAACAAAAGAAAATGGTATTTATATTTTAAGAAAAATCATATTATTTTTTGCAAGTATTTTTATATTGTCTTTTCTGGTATTTTATATTGCAAGGCTTGCGCCCGGTGATCCACTGGTATCTTACTATGGCGACCGGGTAGAAAAAATGAGCCCGGAAGAGCATGAATGGGCAATGGAAAAGCTTGGTCTAAACGACTCCATCACAGTGCAGTATGTAAAATGGCTTTCGAATGCATTTCAGGGAAAGTTTGGAATTTCCTACAAATATAAAATGGATGTTTTGGAAGTAATCGGAGGAAGAATAGGAAACACGATACTGCTTGGTGGAATTGGATTTGTACTTATTTTTATATTTGCATTATTGCTGGGCATTCTATGTGCGTGGTATGAAAAATCAGCACTGGATAAAACTATTTGCCGTGTCGGAACGATTACAAGCTGTATTCCGGAATTCTGGCTTTCTTTAGTGCTTATTCTTATCTTTGCCGTGGATTTGAAAGTATTGCCAAGCTCCGGGGCATATTCGATTGGAAATGAAAAGAATATTGCAGACCGTATGATACATTTAATTCTTCCACTTATAGTTGTAGTTACAAACCACTTATGGTATTACGCATATATGATACGGAACAAAATTTTAGAGGAAGTGCGGGCAGACTATGTATTGCTTGCAAAGTCAAAAGGGCTTACCAGAAGAAAGGTTATGTTTAGGCATTGTCTGCGTAATATTATTCCGACTTATTTAAGTATTATGGCAATCTCCGTGCCACACATATTAGGTGGAACTTATATTATTGAAACGGTATTTTCCTATCCGGGGCTTGGAACGCTTGCGTATGAGAGTGCGAGATATAAAGATTACAATCTGCTCATGGTGCTTTGCATTCTTTCGGGAGTAATTGTCATTTTCTGCAATATGCTTGCACAGACCATTAATGAGAGAATAAATCCAAGACTTCGCGAAAGATAAAAGATGCCACAAAAGGAAAGTACGAAAGGAAATCACATGGACTTAGATTTTCAGATAGTCGGACGAAAAGAAAATCCGGTAACACAGGAAAAGAGTATTGCAATATGGAAAAAAAAGAAGCCGGTGGCAGCCGTTGTTCTGCTTACAGTTGTCATAGCAGGCTGTCTTGGCTGCAATTTTATTATGACAAAAAATCCGTCTTATATGGATTTATATCATTACAATGAAGCGCCGGGGAGAGAGTTCTTATTCGGAACAGATACGATGGGACGGGATATTTTTTCCATGATATGGTATGGGGGAAGGCTGTCTCTTTTTATCGGAGTTTTTTCCACGGTAATTGCTACGGTAATTGCAATTGTATTTGGTTCATTAAGCGGTAGTGCGCCGGAGACGATGGACGCTTTTCTGATGAGGCTTACCGATATTTTTTTAAGTATTCCAAATCTGCTGCTTATTATTTTATTGCAGGCACTTCTTGGAAAAGCAAGTGTATTAAGCATTTCGGTTGTGATTGGTCTCACAAGCTGGGCAAGCATTGCAAAAGTAGTACGCACCGAGGTAAAACAGTTGAAAAGCAGTGAATATGTGATTGCATCAAAGTGTATGGGCGGCAGCTTTTTCCATATTTTGTGGCGGCATCTTACCCCGAATTTCGTGTCATCAATTATGTTTATGGTTGTAATGAATGTGCGGAGTGCGATAGTTGCCGAGTCTACGTTAAGCTTTATGGGAATTGGTCTTCCAATTGAACAGATATCCTGGGGCAGCATGCTCTCTGCGGCAGATAAAGCGCTGCTGACAAAATCGTGGTGGATTATCTTATTTCCAGGTATATTTTTAGTAGTGACACTTATGTGCATGACAGCTATTGGAAATTATTTGCGGGAAAATGGAACCCATAGGGAAAGCAATTTGTAAGAAACAGGCAGCTTCTATGACGGGGGAAAATAATATTTGACAAATCTGCCTGCTTGGAGTAGACTAGGATTTAGAAAAAAGAAAGGCACGCATGTGATGGGTGAATGGAATGCGGATTAGATAATTTAATTTAAGGAAAATAACAAGACAGACAGTTAAATGGAAAGCCTAGGAAGATAGGTCTGTTTGCCTGTGCCTGAATTAGATTATCATAAAAGCTTCATTCCGCCTTTTTTATTTTACAGGGATTTTTTACAATGCCGGTAAAGATCATGTTGAGGATTTTATTTGTGTACGGAATTTGAAAGAAAGGTCTGTTTCAGGAAACTGGAGCAGACTTATTTTTTTGCTTCGTGAGGAGGAAGAATATGTTACAGATAAAAAACTTAAATATTACTCATAAAAAAGACCTGCGTGCTATTTTGAAAGACTTTTCCTGCGTTTTTAATGACGGCGATAAAGCGGTACTGATTGGGGAAGAAGGAAACGGAAAATCAACGCTTTTAAAATGGATTTATGATGAAAAGCTGGTGAATGATTATTGTGAGACAGAGGGCGAACTTGTAAAAACAAAAGAAAGACTTGCATATCTGCCACAGGAGCTTCCCGCAGAGAAAAGAAAAATGAGTGTCTGCGAATTTTTTATGGAGGAAGAACGCTTTTTAGAGCAGACACCAAAAGAACTTGGAAAACTGGCAAAAGAGTTTCGTGTGCCGGCAGATTTTTTTTATAGAGAGCAGTGCATGGAAACGTTATCCGGAGGGGAAAAGGTGAAAGCACAGATGATGCGCCTTCTGCTTACAGAACCGACAGTGCTTTTATTAGATGAACCATCGAATGATATTGATGTGGAGACCTTAGAGTGGTTAGAGCAGCTGATTGTAAACTGGCCGCATATTGTTTTATTCATTTCACATGATGAGACACTGATTGAAAATACGGCAAATATGATTATCCATATCGAACAGATTAAGCGGAAAACAGTGTGCCGTTATACGATTTCACACAGTTCTTACCTGAATTATAAGGAAGAGAGAAACAGAGATTTTAAAAATAAAGAACGTCAGGCAGAGAGTGAAAGACGGCAGAAAAAAATCCGGGAGGAAAAACTGAAACGGATTTATCAGAGCGTTGATTATGCACAGGAGACAATTACAAGACAGAATCCGGCAGGCGGCAGATTATTAAAAAAGAAAATGCATGTGGTAAAAGCGATGGAGCACCGTTTCGAGAGAGAGGATGCCACGATGACAGAAATGCCGGAGCAGGAGAGTGCAATCTTTTTTAAGCTTGGAGAAAACCAGACAGCAATTCCAAATGGAAAGACAATAATCGAATATGAAAATCCAAAATTGCAGACGCCGGATGGAACAAGGATTTTAGCCAAAAATCTGTTTTTACGTGTGAAAGGCTCTGAAAAGATTTGTATTACAGGAAAAAACGGAGCTGGAAAAACAACGCTGCTTCATGAGCTGGCAGACGAATTATTGCAGAGAACAGACATTAACGTGCAGTATATGCCGCAGAATTATGAAGAACTTTTAAATCTTGACATGACACCGGTGGAGTATCTGGATACTTCAGGAGAGAAAGAAGAACAGACAAAAATCAGGACTTTTTTAGGTGCTTTAAAATATACAGCAGATGAAATGTCACATCCAATCTGTCAGTTATCCGGTGGACAGAAGGCAAAAATATTTTTGCTGAAAATGAGCATGTCAGGGGCAAATGTATTAATCTTGGACGAGCCGACCAGAAATTTTTCTCCGCTTTCCGGTCCGGTCATAAGGAAAATGTTAAAAGAATTTCCGGGGGCAGTGATAAGCATTTCCCATGACAGAAAGTATATGGAGGAGGTGTGCGATAAAATTTATTATCTGGATGAGGATGGATTGCATCTGAAAGAATAGAAATAGAATTGCAGATGGAAAACAGGCTGTATTTGGGTGAAAAATAAGGTTGTTATCTTTGCAAAAATATATTAAAATAAATGTCTATCATTAGGAAAAATGAGTGTTTGAAAAACAAAAGAATGCGAAAGTCAACAAAAGAAAGGCAATTTTTATGGCAGTAAATAAAAATGGAATTGTAGTTTTAGGAGCAG